>CANHDS010000001.1 GCA_947459465.1 Burkholderiaceae bacterium
AGGGGGAACTCTTGTTTTGCATGTTGAGCAAGAAAACCCTGTGATTGCAAATGCCCGGATTCCGACGGTTAAAGCCGAGCCTGAACCCGTTGCTGCCGAAGCTGCACCAGCTGCCGAAGCTGCACCAGCTGCTGACAAAGAGGCGAAAAGCTAAATTTTTTCATCCTCTCAAAGAAACCCGCTTTATGCGGGTTTTTTATTGCTCACTTGAAGTCGTTTATAGTTAAACCACTTAGTCTTTCGGCCTACCTAAAAAAATGATTCGTCTAATCGTTGGACTCGGAAATCCTGGATCAAAGCATGCGGCTGATCGTCATAATGCAGGGTTTTGGTTTGTTGATCGTCTTGCAGCTCAACATAAACAATCGCTTCAGCCTGAAAAACGATTTAACGGTCAAATGGCAAAAATCCAAATTAAGGGTCATGATATTTATTTATTAGAACCAGATACTTTCATGAATCTAAGCGGTGAAGCCGTGGCACCTCTGTGCCGTTTTCATAAGATAGAAGCAAGTGAGGTACTGGTGGTTCATGACGAACTAGACCTTAAGCCAGGTGCAGCCCGTCTTAAGCAAGGTGGTGGCAATGGCGGTCATAATGGCCTCAAAGATATCCAACAGCATTTATCAAGTGCCCAATTTTGGCGGCTTCGCTTTGGGATCGGACACCCACGCGACCTTCCAGGCAACCTCGCAAGAATGGACGTTGCTGACTATGTTCTAAAAAAACCAAGCTCAGAAGAGCAAGTTCAAATAGATGCTGCCATCACAAAAACAATTGCCACTCTGCCCTTAATTCTTGAAGGAAAAACGCAAGAGGCAATGCAAATCCTCCATGGGCCAAATTAAATAATTTAGTTCGTTTGTTTCAGAACACTCAGAGCTTTATATTTTTCGAGTAACTGCTCTTGTGTTTCCGAATAATTAGGATTGAGCGGTATGCAATCTACCGGACATACCTGACGACATTGAGGGGCATCAAAATGTCCAACGCACTCGGTGCATTTACTCGGGTCAATTTCATAAATCTCAACCCCCATATAAATGGCATCGTTTGGGCATTCTGGTTCACAGACATCACAGTTGATGCACTCTTCTGTAATCATTAACGCCATAATCTTAATACCCTGATGAAAACATTCAGAATAGCTTAATTGGATTTAATTTGTGCATTCTTCTTGTGTAACCATTTTTCCACTGAGGGGAAAACAAATTTACTCACATCACCGCCCATTAATGCAATTTCACGAACAAAGGTGCCAGAAATAAATTGATATTGATCCGATGGGGTTAAGAACAAAGTCTCCACATCGGGTAGCAAGTACCGATTCATACCAGCCATCTGAAACTCATACTCAAAATCAGATACCGCACGTAAACCGCGCACAATCACTCGAGCAGAATGCTCTCGGGCAAAGTCTTTTAGTAGCCCAGAGAATCCAGCAATCTCAACATTTGGGTAATGGCCTAATACTTCTTTGGCAATTTCAATGCGCTCTTCGAGCGTAAAAATAGGACGCTTATTTTTACTATCGGCCACCCCAACAATTAGCTTAGAAAAAATACTAGAAGCGCGTCGTACTAAATCTTCATGGCCACGAGTAAATGGATCAAAGGTTCCTGGATAGACAGCAATGGTCATAAAGACCCCCTAATTTATATGAATAAACAGGAGTTTAGCGCGAACTGCGTCGGAACAATACTGCCCGTACCTGGGTTGTTTCCATCGATTTAGTCAACGTCCAATCGGGCAGCAAACGTTCTAATTCGCTTAGGTCAAGGGTGTTGGGGCACTCGATATAAATTCCGCCCCGCCCTTGATCGTGACAGACTCGACCGGCCTCTTGTGTCGCATGAATCAACAACTCAGGATGATTGAATGGGGGGTCTAGAAAAATTAACTGGGCCGACTGATTGCTAGCACGTTGTAAGTAGGCAATGCCGTCCTCATGCATGATTTTTACTACCCCACGAATTGGGTAGGAATTAAGTAGGCGATATTGCGCCAATAGTTGGCTATAGATTCGCTTATCTTTCTCAATCAATACAACTTCATCAATCGAGCGGGAGGCTGCTTCAAAACCAAGCACACCAGAGCCAGAAAATACATCAATCGCCTTTAGACCGCTAAGATCTGAACCTAACCAGTTAAAAAGAGTTTCACGAACCCGATCAGAGCTGGGTCGCAAATCCTTTTGATCTAAAACCTCAATCTGACGGCTACGCCATACACCGCCAATAATTCGAATTCGATGGCTAAGTGCCAATTATGATGCACCCCCAACAAGAACACTGATCATTCTTCGCATATCCAAATGTCGTTTAAATGCATTACGTACATCATCTTTCTTTACGGCTGCTACTTGTTGCGTCCACACATCCAGAGTATTAAGTGGCAGCTGATTCCAGGTAATGGCTGAAAGGTTATCAAGTAATTTACGATTACTATCGAGCCGCAATGGGTAGCCATTGATTAAATTTGCTTTTGCGGCTGCCAATTCTGCATCGGTTGGGCCGACCTCAATAAACCGTGCGATCGTTTCTTGTAAAACCTTCAATGCTTGGTCAGCTTGATCATTGCGAGTTTGTAAACCTGCTTCGAACGTTCCGGTATCGCGTCCGGGTTGAAAATAACTAAATACGCTATAAGCAAATCCCCGCTTATCACGAACCTCGCCAACGAGACGAGATACGAAACCACCGCCACCCAAAATATAGTTACCAACGAGTAACGGGAAATAGTCAGGATTATCGCGAGGGATGGCAGTCATGCCCATCGCAATGTGTGTTTGCTGGGTTTGAAAAGGAATCCGAACAAGACGCTTCGATTCTGGTTCAATCGGGGAACGCTCTAGTGGCGGCAGAGCAGGAATCACAGGTCCCTTTGAGGGTAATGAGGTTATGATTTGCTCAGCAATTTGTTTGGCCCTGACTGGATCAACATTACCCACGATATTCACAATCACTCGATCTTGGCGATAGAAATCTTGATGGAATCGCTTTAAATCGTCCTCCCCAATTAAAGCAATTGATTCAATACTTGGAGATTGAGCCAATGGGTAGTTTCCGAAAATCTGTTGACGAAACCGTTTTTGCAGAACTACCTCAGGCTTAGTATCACCCTCCTGAATTGCCGAACTTACTCGTTGCTTCTCCCGTATCAAAATCGATTGATCAAAAATGGGTTTAGATACGCTAGCTACTAACAGCTCAAGCAGTGGGTTAAAAATATCCGGCTTACTGAGTGATCGTGCACGAACAATCGTCCTTTCGCCTGAGGCCGATGCACTAATGCTCGCCCCCAACTCTGCAATCGCATCTGCTTGCTGAGCCTCATTCAAAATACCACCCTGCCATACAATTCCACGGGTTAACATCGCAGCAGTCAATGCTGCTATGCCACTTTTATTTTTTGGATCATAACGACTTCCGGCATCGATGCTAATTTCAATATCCACCATTGGAATGGCATTGGTTTGGATCAAATAGGCTTTCGTGCCATTGCTTAAAACAATCTCTTGAATTGGTAATACTGCATAGGCTTGCCCCGCAAACAGGATGGCAATCGAGGCAATTAATCCCTTATAAAAGATTTGAATACGGAGCATTATTTTCCCTTTTAATGACGCAAACTACCTGACATGCCACGTGGCTTCGCAGGCATTGAACGGGGCTGGGGATCCAAGGTGACAATGGTTAAACCATCACTTATGAAGTAGGTATTTACTACGCGTTGGATTTGATTGGACTCAATGAGTTGAATACGCTCAATCATACGATCTAGGTCGCGCCAAGAGACATTCGCTATCTCAGAGCTTCCAATTTCCATCGCTTGAGCAAAAATTGAATCTCGTTTATATATTTGCGAAGCAAGCAACTGTGCTTTGATACGTTTTAACTCAGAATCCGTTACACCTTGATTTGCAATTTCTCGCAAGGTTTGCATAATTCCTTTTTCTAAATCCTGTACTGTTTTATCCTTAGCAGCGGTTGCACTAATTACAAATAACTCTGGGCCACGACTAATTAATTCATAGCTGGCACCAGCACTATTTGCAAGACGTTGACTACGCACCAACTCTCGATTTAACCTTGAGTTATCGTGCCCACTAAGAACAGCAGACAAAACTAATAAGGCATAGGGATCAACCTCATCCATTTTTTTTGGATCCAGTCTAGGAACCTTCCATGCCATCATGATTTGATGATTCTCAGCAGGTGCTTTCAAAATGGCACGCTTTTCCCCTTTTTGCTCCGGCTCCAGCTGCGGTTTACGTTCTGGTAATTTTTTTGCTTGGATCGGACCATAGTACTTTTCAACTAACGCTTTCACGGCCAATGGATTGACGTCCCCCGCTACCACGACCACAGCATTATTTGGTGCGTACCAGTCCCGATACCACTGCCGCGCATCAGCGGGCTGCATATTTTGCAAGTCGTTCATCCAGCCGATGATGGGGTGGCGATAGGGTGAGCTAACAAATGCGGTTGCCATTAGCATTTCACGCATCAAACTCGTTGGATTATCTTCGGTGCGTAGGCGCCGCTCTTCCATTACCACCTGAAGCTCGCGTTGGAACTCCTCGTCAGAAAACTGAAGATTAGCCATTCGATCGGCTTCAAGCCGCATGACATCTGCAAGTTTTGACTTCTCAATCTGCTGAAAGTAGCCAGTAAAATCCCGGGCAGTAAAGGCATTCTCACGCCCTCCCACGGCAGCCACCATCCGGGAGAACTCACCTGATTTGACCTTTTTGGTCCCCTTAAACATCATGTGCTCAAGAACGTGGGCAACACCAGTCTTTCCATTGACCTCATCCATCGACCCAGCGCGATACCACACCATATGAACGACCGTGGGTGCGCGACGATCCTCGCGGACAATCAGACGTAAACCATTTTTGAGCTGATACTCATGAGTATCCGCCTGAGCGGCAAAACTTATTCCCGGAAGGATTAAGTAGAGCGCAGCAAGCGCAAGAAGAGCTCCTGCCATGATTCTGGATATGGGGTTGCTAAACTGGAACTTGGCTATCATGAATGTTTTGAATGCACTGATTATCTAGTTAAGATTACTCTTTTGGATTGTATCGATAATGTTTGGTTTACGTAAAACGCTCAGTTCACTTTTTACTCGTCATCGAGTTGATGAAGCCTGGTTTGACCATTTAGAAGAATTGCTCATTAAGGCCGATGTAGGGGTTGCAACATCAACATCTCTAATTACTAGTCTACGCAAATCAGCAAAACAACATGCCATTACAAATTCTGAGGATTTAAAAGCCGTTTTAATTGATGAATTAAGTCAACTTTTAGGCAGTTTAGAGCCGACTGAAAACCCACTAAGCCCAGCTACTGCTCACGCTAAGCCTGAAGTTTGGCTGATTGTGGGAGTCAATGGTGCGGGTAAGACCACATCCATTGGAAAACTGTGTCACCACTTTCAGTCTCAAGGAAAATCGGTACTCCTCGCTGCTGGCGACACATTCCGAGCGGCAGCTCGTAATCAGCTCAAGGAATGGGGTGAGCGTAATCAAGTACAGGTGCTGAGCCAAGAGAGCGGTGACGCTGGCGCCATTGCGCACGATGCGATTCAAGCCGCTTTATCGAGGCAAGTTGATATCGTATTGATTGATACAGCTGGCCGACTAGCCACTCAAGCCAACTTGATGGAGGAGTTAAAGAAGGTCAAGCGAGTGATTTCTAAACTAATCCCCGATGCCCCGCATCAAATTGTGCTGGTCCTTGATGGCAACACGGGTCAAAATGGAATTGCCCAAGTTTTAGCCTTTCGGAACGCAATTGGGCTTCACGGTCTAATCGTCACAAAATTAGATGGCACTGCAAAAGGCGGGGTCGTTTGTGCACTTCACAAAGAACTGGAAAGCGCTCCCACACTGGGTGCTGAGTGCTATGTCTATGCGCTTGGCAAGGGCGAACAATTGGGTGATCTGGAGTTGTTTTCGGCCAAAGCCTATGCCAAAGAGCTCGTAGAATAATCATATAAATCAATTACTTATTGTCTAATAGATCGATTAGCACTCTCTTGACAAGAGTGCTAAAATGGTTTTATCTAAACTCAAATTAATCAATTAAACGATGACTTTGAACACCATGTTAAATACTCGAAAAACGAGCTCCTCGAGCATCGCTCTCGCTATGCCGGCATTGCCAGCGCTTGGAGTCGGCACGCTTGATGCGTATTTGGCACACATTAATCGTTTGCCGATGTTAAGTGCTGCCCAAGAATATACCTTGGCTCAAGAATATCGCCGCTCCGACAACTTAGACGCTGCTCGACAGCTGGTCTTATCACACTTACGACTCGTCGCGTCCGTTGCACGCCAGTACTTGGGTTATGGCATTCCGCATGCCGACCTGATTCAAGAAGGCAACATTGGGCTTATGAAGGCAGTAAAGCGCTATGACCCGAATCAAGGGGTGCGCCTGGTTTCATACGCAATTCACTGGATCAAGGCGGAGATTCACGAGTACATCTTGAAAAACTGGCGCTTAGTAAAAGTTGCGACTACTAAAGCTCAACGCAAACTTTTTTTTAATCTACGAAGTAATAAGCTATCAGCAAACGCCTTGAGTAATGATGAAATTGAATCCTTGGCAAAAGCGCTTGATGTTCGCGGCGCTGACGTTAAAGAAATGGAAATTCGTCTTGCTGGCGGTGATATCTCAATCGAGGGCGATAGCCAAGATGAAGAAGCCTTTGCGCCCATTCAGTGGTTAACCGATGAGAGCCATGAACCAACCGCCGTTCTTGAACAAAACGAAACATATTCTTTACACGGCCCAAAACTTATGCAAGCACTTCATACCTTAGATGAGCGAAGTCGTGCAATCGTTGAAAGCCGTTGGCTAGCTGTCAATGCAGATGGTCAAGGCGGTAAAACTTTGCATGATCTTGCAAAGCAGTACGGTATCTCTGCTGAGCGTGTGCGCCAAATTGAAGTGGCTGCGTTTAAGAAGTTACGTAGTCTCTTAAAAGACGAAAGTCTTGCACTTCAGTAAAACTTCATTGAAGTAGTAACTTTAGGTCATGGGCAATGGGCTCAGCACCTTGGCCATGCTTAATATAAAGACGTAGATTACCGCTGGGATCAAATACATAACTTCCAGCGGTATGATCCATCGTGTAGTTTTTGGGATTGCTACCAGGAACCTTGTTGTAATACACCTTGAAGTCTTTTGCGACCTTGGCAAGAGCCTCATCATTAGCGGGACGTAAGCCCAAAAATCGAGGATCGAAGGCCGGAGGATATTGAGCCATTAACTCTGCAGTATCGCGCTGTGGATCGACGGTAATAAATATAACCTGTACCCGATCAGATAATGGGCCTAATGCTTTCATGACCTCCTGCATTTCAATCAGCGTCGCAGGACAAACATCCGGACAATGGGTATAGCCAAAGAAGATCAATACGGCTTTACCTCTGAAATTAGCCATTGTTTTTACCTGGCCGCTTGGATCCAAGAGCTCAAAGTTGGAGCCAAATGCTTTGCTGCCAGTAATGTCAACGTTCTTAAAACTTGGCTTGGAACAAGCGGCTAACAGCAACACAGCAAATAGAAGAATCAATCTTTTCATAGGCTAGAGATAATGATCAATCAAGATAGCAGCAAACAAAAGGGCTAAATAACTAATTGAATATTTAAATGTCTTACGGGCTAATTGATCACTGTAATCTTGGTATAGACGTATTGCATACATAACAAAAATACCGCTAAGAATGAGGGCGCAAATTAAATAAAACAAGCCGCTCATTCCATACACATAAGGAAGAATTGAAGCTGCTAATAAAATGAGTGTGTAGAGTAATATATTAAGCAAAGTAAACCGTTCACCATGCGTAACTGGCAACATCGGCAAACCTGCTTGAACGTAGTCTTCTCGACGGTACAGCGCTAATGCCCAAAAATGCGGCGGCGTCCATACAAAAATAATCAATACTAGTAACCATGCTTCTGCTGATAACTGATTAGTAACTGCAACCCAACCTAATGCGGGTGGCATCGCACCCGAGAGTCCACCAATCACGATATTTTGAGGAGTTGCTGGTTTTAAGAACCAGGTATAGATAACGGCATAACCCACAAATGTTGCAAAGGTGAGCCACATCGTCAGTGGATTGGTATAGATCCATAGAACTGCCATCCCTGCGGCACCCAAAAGGCAAGAGAAAATAATTATTTGCAAAGGGGTAATCTCACCCGTTGCGGAAGGGCGCCATGCAGTTCGACGCATTTTGGCATCAACCGCCTGCTCAATCAAACAGTTCACTGCAAAAGCCGCCCCGGCCAGTAACCAAATTCCGATCGACCCGCCTATTAACACCGACCAAGGGACCATTCCTGGGGTTGCTAGGAACATACCAATAATGGCGCAAAATACCGCGAGCTGAGTTACTCTAGGCTTTGTTAATACCCAGTACTGTTTCCAGCGGGGCATAGGGGGGCGCACAAAATTACTATTGCTCATGCAAGCTCTCGGTGGTGCAGCTTGCCGGATAAAAAATAACTGTTACTCCAAGCACTCAAACGCACTAGGCAGAATAAAATTGCTGCGGCACCCCCGGTATGCAATAACGCAGCAACTAATGGCCACTGAAAAACAACATTAGAGATGCCGGTTATGATTTGCAATGCTAACAATGCAATGATCACCTTGCCCCAAAATTGAGCCTTTGGCTCTGCGTAACGGATTGCTTTTATAGCAACAAAAAGTTGAACCGCGGAGGCAAAAATAGCCCCGACGCGATGGGTCCAGTGGATTGTGACTAGTGCTGCCATTGGGATCATCTCACCAGATTTAGCCTCACCCAAATCGCGCCATAAGAAAAATGCATTTTGCCAATCCATATTGGGATACCAAACGCCCATACAAGTTGGAAAATCAGGGCAAGCCAAGACAGCATAATTAGTGCTAACCCATGCTCCTAGGAAAATTTGAGCAAAGAGCGCAATGATAGCGATTAGTACAAGGCCGCCAGATAGGTTTGATATTGTCCTAGAGTCATTTGAATAGCGAGCATCATTACGTTGCGCAAACCACACCATGCTAGCAAATAAGACCAATGCCAAGATCAGATGCATGCTAACAATAATAGGTTGAAGCTTGAGAGTAACAGTCCAAGCTCCAAAAGCCCCTTGTAAACAGACCAGGACTAGCAAAAACAAACTGCCCCTAATGGCCAATGAGCGACCTGCGCTTGGCTGCTTAAATGCCATGATGACTTGAATAATGATTAAGAACCCAACGCTCATGGCTAAATAGCGATGAATCATTTCAACCCACGCTTTGAAAACGGTTACCGGACCTGTGGGCATTGCAGCCTCTGCCGCCCGTATCTCCTCAATGGCACGAAAAGGATTGGATGTGCCATAGCAACCTGGCCAATCAGGGCAGCCCAGACCCGAATCACTCAAGCGGGTAAATGCCCCAAACAAAATGAGATCAAAGGTCAAAAATACGATGGTCCAATTGAGCTTTTGGAATAAGTCCATTCCTTTTTTAAAATAAAGGAATGCCAACGGTAAACCAGCAATCAAAAGGGCGATTCCGGCAAGCTCCAAGACCATCAGAGCCATTTCAGACATCATATCTTTTCACCCTTGCGATTTAACTTCAGAAGACGCTCGATGTCTTTGCGGATCTTCACAAAATCACTTGAACTGGTTTTATCTGGGAAGACCATCATCTTCTCGCCACTTGGATCAATGAGAGCGATTCCCTGACCCAGATTTTGAGTATTTAACCAAGCTTGCCAAGCTCCTTCATTTTTAGAGTCTGGAGCCGGAACAATGAAAAAACCAGCATTTTCTTGGTCATAGGCCTTCTGAATATCCTCTTCTACTGAACCACGATCATTCACTACCCAAACTAATTGCAGACGATTTTTGTGTTTACCAAGTGCCAAGCGAATCTGACGCATCAGATACAAAATCTCAACACACGCATCATTACCTTTTTTACATTCACTTGCTGGCCTTGCCACCATGAGAGTCCACTTACCATTGAATGGGACCTCAAACCATGTTGGATTAATGGGCTGTGGGGGCACAATTAGAGTGCCATAGTTGGTTTTCCCTCCCTCAGGCTTAAAAACGTAATAGGCTAAATACGATGCAATGACTGGGGCAGCACATGCTAATAGCACCAATATCATCTGAATGCGACCGCGACGGGTACGCGCGTCTAACGCTTTTTTATCAAGCTGACTCGCTGGAATTAATAAATCTTGATCACTCACTACTATATAACCCCTATGAACTCGATTTACCTTGATTGCGATATCGCATAAATCCGGTTGTAAACCAAAATGCTAGCGCTGCCGCACCTAAAGAAAACCATTGGAAAGCATAAGCATAATGGCGATCGACTCCTGTCGTTGCTACAGGCCAAATTCGTAATAATCCATCACCACCATTTGGGTCATTTTGACGAATAATGAAAGGTAATTGTGGATATGCAATGCGACCTGCTTCATAGGTCAGATCCAAGTTTTGCTGAATCCGAGGTAAAAGTTTGCTATTGGGCTGATTGCCAAGCTCCAATACTTTTCCGGGGCCTGATAAAGCGATACCCTCAATCGTCACCATTCCCTCTGGGGTCGTTATGTTTGGCAATATCAAGCGATCTTGGTTGTTTCTGGGGGCCCACCCTCGGTTGACCCAAACAACCCGTTTTTCCTGGCTCTCAAGCAAAAATGGCATTAATACATAGAACCCGGATTGAGTCTGCCCCGTTTGCGGCCTTGGGCTGGGTCGATTGTCGAGCCAAACGACCTCATTGGCTAAAAAACGGCCACGTGCTCGCACCGGTCTAAATTCAGTTTCCGAAAGAGCCCAATTTTTAGCATTGAGATCGATTTGCTCACGAGCCGCCATGGCACTGATCTGATTGGCAAGCAGTATTTTCTGGTCCGCACGACTAAGCTGCCAGCGACCTGCCAAAATACCAACCGCAAGAACCACAAGCATCGCAATCGTCGCGACTCTTCGTTCTACAATAAGAACTCGAAATAAACTCAAGGATTCGACACCAATATGAAATGGCTAATTGTTTTAATTCTGTTAGTCATCATTGTTAGCTTAGGATCGGCGCTGTACTTCATGATGAAAGACAAAGGTAATAGCTCCAGGATGGTTCATTCACTGATGCTCAGGATTGGTTTATCGATTGCACTATTCATTGGCATTTGGATTGCCTACTACTTTGGACTCATTGAGTCCACCGGTCTAAAAGTGCCTCAATAAGCGGCAACAAACGCTGCCGCTTATTGCTACTACATCCAGTAAATGACGATATAAAGACCTAGCCAAACAACGTCTACGAAGTGCCAGTACCATGCGGCACCCTCAAAACCAAAATGATTCTCGGCTGTGAAATCACCACGAATCAAACGGCGCAAGATAATCGTCAACATCAAGCCACCCAAGAACACATGGAATCCGTGAAAACCAGTCAACATAAAAAAAGTGGATCCATAAATCCCTGATGTCAGCTTCAGGTTGAGGTCGTTATAGGCATGAATATATTCGTAGGCCTGGAAACCCAAGAAAATAAGGCCAAGAAATACGGTGGCAAATAATCCATAAATAGCGTGCTGACGATTTCCCTCGCGCAAGGCGTGATGTGCCCAGGTCACGGTGACCCCTGAACTCAGTAACAGCAAGGTATTAATTGTTGGGATCGGCCATGGGCCAATCGTGCTAAATTTTTGAACGAGATCTGCAGGCCCAAGAGTAGGCCATGCCGCTACAAAATCTGGCCACAAAAGTTTGTTATCGACATCCCCAAGCCAAGGTACGGTAATACTGCGGGCATAAAATAGGGCAGAAAAGAAAGCGGCAAAGAACATGATCTCAGAAAAGATGAACCAGCTCATCGACCAGCGATAAGACACATCAACGTTTACACCGTTTTTTCCGGTATTGGACTCTGAGATTGCGTCACCAAACCAGCCATAAAGTACAAAAAGCACATAAATAACTGATGCAAGAACCAGCGGACCTCCCCACGAGAGTCCATTAACCCAAGCCGACATGCCGCCGCCAAAGCCAAGCAATCCTAGGCTGGCAAGGGCAGGATATTTCGAGGGGCCGGGAACAAAATAATGAGGTGTGGAGTTTGATGACATCGCGCTCTTTCTAACTAAAAATTAATTGGCTACCACTAATTTCACAATCAACAAAAGGATCGCCATAAACAAAATGGCACCTAATACACCAGCAATAATGATGTGTACAAAACTTAAGCTTGCGACATCATTTTGCAATCCTGCTTTATTACGAATCCCCAAAAACGCCCATAAGACTGCGCGCATTGAACGAAAAAAGCTGGGTTGCTTGTTCATGATGACACTTTCTTCTTGGGTTCTTTACTCACAGCAACGGGTTTTGGAATACCGGTTTCAAAAAAAGTATAAGAAAGGGTGATGGTTTTAACGTCTTTGGGAAGATTTGGATCCACAATAAATACCACTGGCATTTGCCGAATCTGATGCGGAGTTAATGCTTGCTCTTGAAAGCAAAAGCACTCAATCTTCGTGAAATACTCCGTAGCAGTCTTTGGTGCATAACTGGGAATCGCCTGAGCAGCTACTGGACGATCTAAGGTATTGACCACCTCATAGACAATCTCGTGCATTTCTCCGGGATGAACTTCAAGAAAATTCTTGACTGGCTTAAAAGCAAACGGTCCACGGCTATTGGAATCAAATTCAATCGTAATCGTTCGACTGTAATCAACTTGCGTATTACCAGGCTTACTTGACCCATAAGCGCGCACGCCATAATTATTTTTACTGGTTACAACATTAATACCAGTCACTTCACACAAAGCTTTATACAAGGGCACTAAGGCATAACCAAACCCAAACATTAATACAGCAAGCAAAAGAAGCTTTAACAGAATTTGCTTATTAAGAGCGCCTAGATTATTTGCCATGTGACTAACCTAAGATCCAATACTTTAATACGATGCCTAAGAAAAAAGTCAAAGCAATCGATAGCAAGACCGCCGCTAAGCGGCGGTTGCTCATCAAAGGATTTGATCGCTCGGTCACGTAAGACACCCTTAGCTAACTTTGGGTGGCTGCTCAAACGTATGGAAGGGAGCGGGTGACGGAACCGTCCACTCCAAGGTATTTGCTGTCTCCCATGGATTGTCCGGAGCCTTCTTACCGTGACCGCGATATGCGGGCAGGACCACAAAAAGTAAGAAGTAAACTTGCATTAAACCAAAACCTAAGCCACCGATCGATGCAATTAAATTGAAATCAGCAAATTGCGTTGGGTAATCTGCATACCGACGTGGCATACCTGCTAACCCCAAGAAATGCATTGGGAAGAAGGTGAGGTTAAAGAAGAACATTGAACCCCAGAAATGAACCTTGCCACGGAATTCGTCAGCCATGCGACCGGTCCACTTTGGACACCAGTAATAAAACCCTGCAAACATTGCGAAGAGCGAACCAGCTACAAGTACGTAGTGGAAGTGGGCAACCACATAATAAGTATCTTGTAGACCAATATCAATTGGAGCCATCGCCAAAACCAATCCAGTAAAGCCCCCAATCGTAAATACGAAGATAAAACCAATCGCCCATAACATGGGGGTTTCAAAGGTCATCGACCCTTTCCACATGGTTGCAACCCAGTTAAAAATCTTCACACCGGTTGGAACCGCAATCAGCATCGTGGCGTACATAAAGAAGAGTTGTCCGGTTACGGGCATGCCCGTGGTGAACATGTGATGTGCCCAAACAATGAATGAGAGGATCGCGATGGATGATGTGGCATACACCATTGACGCGTAACCAAACAAACGCTTTCTAGAAAAAACTGGTACTACCTCACTAATAATGCCAAACGCAGGCAAGATCATGATGTAAACCTCGGGGTGGCCGAAGAACCAGAAGATATGCTGATACATCACTGGGTCGCCACCGCCGGCTGCGGAGAAGAAGCTAGTGCCAAAATGGCGGTCCGTTAGAACCATGGTGATTGCACCTGCTAATACAGGCATCACTGCAATTAATAAATACGCAGTGATCAACCAAGTCCAGCAAAACATTGGCATTTTCATGAGCGTCATGCCAGGTGCGCGCATATTCAAAATGGTCACGATGATATTAATCGAGCCCATAATCGATGAAGCGCCCAATAAGTGCAATGCGAAGATGGCCATATCCATCCCGGGGCCCATTTGCAAGGTCAATGGTGCATACAAAGTCCAACCTCCCGATGGTGCACCGCCTGGGGCTAAAAATGACCCAAACAATAGGAGCGCAGCAACCGGCAAAATCCAGAAACTAAAATTGTTCATGCGTGCGAATGCCATATCCGATGCACCGATTTGCAAAGGAATCATCCAGTTTGCAAAGCCCACAAAAGCCGGCATGATGGCTCCAAATACCATCACTAAGCCGTGCATAGTTGTTAACTGATTAAAAAACTCGGGGCGTAAATATTGCAAACCGGGTTGAAAAAGCTCTAGGCGAATGCCAAGCGCCATGACACCACCAGCTAAGAGACTCACGAACGCAAAAATCAAATACATCGTGCCGATGTCTTTGTGATTGGTTGCAAATAACCAGCGGCGCCATCCATGTGGATGATCGTGTGCGTGATCGTGTGCGTGATCGTGGGTTGTGGATATGGTGCTCATGATTTGCTCCGGTTTAATTCAATCAGTTATATACGTTCAATTATTTTCCAGCACGAACAGATGCAAACTCTTGCGTTTGAACCACTTCACCTGTTTTGTTACCCCATGCATTTCGATAGTAGGTCATCACAGCCGCTAGATCGCCATCGGATATCACACCGCCCCATTTAGGCATCGCGCCCTTACCATTAATCAAGATGTTGAAGTTTCCAGCCTTTGGACCAAGGGCAACTTTACTGCCGTCCAATGCAGGAAAGGCGCCTGCGCCTTTACCATTTGCTTGATGGCAAGCGGCGCAATTAGTGGCGTACACCTTGGCACCACGATCCATTTGTTCGGCTAAGGTATAGACCTTAGTCGGGTCATCTGCGTTTGCAGCCATTTCTTTTTTCTTCTCTGCAACCCATTTGGTGTAATCCTCGTCAGAAACAACTCGGACGACGATCGGCATAAATGCATGCTGAGCACCACAAAGCTCGGAACATTGTCCACGGAAAGTGCCAATTTTTTCAGCTCTAAACCAGGTGTCACGAACAAAGCCAGGAATTGCGTCTTGCTTTACCCCAAAGGCAGGAACTGCCCATGCATGAATGACATCGTTCGCTGTAGTAATCATTCGAATCTTTTTGTTCACTGGCACAACCATCTCATGATCAACTTCCATTAGATAGGTTGGGCTCTTGGGTGCAAGATTATTAATTGCTTCGCGCGAGGTTGACAGAGTCGAAAGAAAACTAATACCTTCACCTTCACCCTTGATGTAGTCGTAACCCCATTTCCACTGATAACCCGTCGTTTTGATCGTGATATCTGCGTTGGTTGTGTCCTTCATTGCCACCACTGTTTTAGTAGCAGGTAGGGCCATACCAATCACGATGAGCAGAGGGATTACGGTCCAAATAATCTCAACCGATGTGCTCTCATGAAACGATGCAGGCTGAGCACCTTTGGATTTGCGATGCTTATAAATGGAATAGAACATCACCGAGAAAACACCAACAAAAATCACCAAGCAAAGGATCATCATGAACCAATGCAGCCAATGAATCTCTTCCATGATCTTGGTCGCCGGTGCCGGAAAGTTCAATTGGTTAACTTTGGGGCCACCGGGCATATCTTGCGCTGCAGCACTGAAGGTCCAGATTCCAAAACCAACGGCAAACCAAATTTTTGTCAGGAATTTACGAATGTTCATTTTTTTCTCAAATTTAAGAGCAGCGCGCCCATAAAACACGGCCGCTCGTCTGCCCACTAATCACCAATTAGACACTGAATTATAGGATGATTTGTTTGACAGAAGTCATTTTGCAATTTCCTTTCGGGCAAACCCTATATATAGATAATTAAATGTAAGTACTTACTTATAAATGAGCTTTGGAACTATTTACGTTTAATTGCGTCTACACGAATATATGCCGATTTGCCATCCCCACTACTTAGGTTCTTGGCCAAAACCCATGCATGCCCATAAACAATTTCCAGCGTTAGTTTTAAGGGGCTGGGAACCTTTATTTGATCTAATTGGCTACCCGGGGAAATAAGTCCCAGGGCTAAAGCATCGTCATAAAGTGCCCGTCCGGTCTCGTACTCCAAATAAAGGTATTCCATATCCATGACAGGATCTGAATAGCGGTTCTGAACCAAAGCATCCCCAATATCGTGCATATCGAGAGCGCCTGGAAGGACTTGAATAACTGGGCTACTGGGATTTGCTTGTCGAAGCTCCTTCCCCGTATCTGGGCCCAGATAGGCAAATGAAATGAGGCCGCCTTCGGTTAGGTGCTGATGACCAGTTCCTAACCAGGCGCTCGGATTACTGCGATTTTGTAAACACAAATTACTGAGGATCAAATCGTAAGACGCGTTGACTGGAATCCCCCGCTCAAAAATTTGGCCAGAGTTTAATAGGGCACGCCCCACTAGCTTTCGAAGTTTGATCTTAAAAGTTGTAACCTCCCCAATCTGAGGGTCAACAACGATATCAACCTGCGCTTTTGGAAAGCGCTTGATTAATGCCTTTCGATTCAAGCCAGAAAAATCGGGTTCAAGCAAAATTCG
>CANHDS010000002.1 GCA_947459465.1 Burkholderiaceae bacterium
CTTTATAGTTTATTCCGAGATGGTTTGATCACGATTTCTCAACAGTTAGCCCAACTAATTGTGCGTGATGGTGAGGGCGCTACTAAATTTATAACAATTTGTGTAAAAGGTGGTAAGAGTAGCGTCGAATGTAAACAGGTTGCGAAGGCAATTGCACATTCTCCTTTAGTGAAAACCGCATTTTTTGCCAGCGATCCCAATTTAGGCCGCATCCTAGCTGCAGTAGGCTATGCAGGAATCAAGGATCTTGATAGCAGCAAGGTCCAACTATGGTTGGATGATGTCTGGGTCGCAAAGGATGGAGGTCGGCATCCAGATTATCAAGAGTCTCAAGGCCAAGCCGTGATGAAACAAACCGAAATTACCGTTACGGTTGATTTGGGAAGAGGCAATGCATCCGAGACCATTTGGACTTGCGATTTGTCGCATGAGTATGTTTCGATTAACGCTGATTACCGCTCTTAACGCTAATTCATAATTACGAGAATCTGTACTGTGAATGACAAACTCGATCGTCTTTTAGATCATCTTGAAACATTTTTACCGAAGCCATTGAGTGATGCTGATTGGCAAACTGCTAAAGCATTTCGTTGGCAGCGTCGCGATAGTATTTTTGGACGAATCGGATTTTTAAAGCCGGTCAAGCACCTATCTTCCATCTCCTTTAAGGACTTGAAACATATCGATCGTCAACGCGATGCCATTATTGCGAATACACAGCATTTTGTTGATAACAAACCTGCCAATAATATTTTACTAACCGGTGCGCGTGGTACTGGTAAGTCCTCATTGATTAAGGCATGCCTTAATCAATTTGCTTCTCAAGGCTTGCGCTTGGTGGAGGTGGATAAAGATCACTTGGCTGATTTGCCAGACATCACCGAGATTCTCGCGGCTCGTCCCGAGCGATTTATTGTATTTTGCGATGATCTATCGTTTGAAGATGGTGAGTCGGGCTATAAGGCCATGAAGTCCGCGCTAGATGGCTCTATTTCTGCGCAAGTGGACAATATCTTAATTTATGCGACCTCTAATCGCCGTCATTTATTACCCGAGTACATGAAGGATAACGAGTCGTATGTTCATACCGACGATGGTGAGATTCATCCAGGTGAGGTTGTCGAGGAGAAAATTTCCTTATCCGAACGTTTTGGTCTATGGCTTTCTTTTTATCCACCAAGGCAAGAAGAATATCTAGCGATCGTGGCTCATTGGTTGACGCATTTTGGGCTTTCTGAAAAGGCTATTGAGGCTGCCCGCCCGGAAGCCTTAGTGTGGGCTCTAGAGCGTGGATCGCGCTCAGGTCGTGTAGCCTGGCAATTTGCGAAGCATTGGGCCGGATCCCAATCGGGCAAAAAGTAGTCTATGACGACCCAATCCCGGCCGATCGTTGAGGTCGCCGTCGGAATTCTTTTAAAAGAGCGTTCGTTGGTATTGATGGGTAAACGGCCCGGTGGCAAACCCTATTCAGGGTATTGGGAGTTTCCAGGCGGCAAATTAGAGGCCAATGAATCGGTTGCGACTGCCTTAGAGCGTGAGCTGTACGAGGAGCTTGGTATTCGAATTGCTTCAGATAAAAGCCATTGTCACGAAATTATGATGCTAGAGCATGATTATCCGCACGCTTATGTTCGCCTACACGTATGTCTAGTCGATCTCTGGAAGGGTGAACCAGTTGGTCTAGAAAATCAAGAGCTATCTTGGCAAAATATATTCAATCAAGAATTAACGATCACCCCATTATTACCAGCTGCCTGGCCTATGATTGAAAAACTTCGTTCGTATTTGAGTGGGGCTTAAGAAAGCGATACCTGTGTTAGAACTGGCAGAAAGTTAACTTAAAGGGAATGTCTTGATTGATTAGGGTTGGCTTTAGGTCTTGTTCACACTTGAGTAGCCGAATTGAGACTAGATATTTATTAGCACTAATCTCTGCAAAGAGTGAAGGATCCTCTAAAGTTATGCGCATTAACTGGTAAACCTTCCCAGAGGGCGCTTGTTGAAAGGAGCCTTGGTGCGCAAGAACATCCTTACTTTCTCCAGATTCGCGAAGGAGTCGTAAAAACAAATGACATGCTTCTTGCCACGGAAGCATTGGGTAAATGAATTTTTGTAAGAGCTCGCGTCTTGAGGAGGCGGGGCTATGACGCCAAGCATAAAAACCTGGCAAATCAATCGGACTAGTGCCGCCCGGTGTATGTAAGCGTGTCCGAATTGCATTAAGCCATTCGTTCTCACCAATGAGCGCATTGGGCTTAATTACTGACGCGTTCACTTGGGCGCTGGCATGCTCTAACTCCGCGATGGTAGATGCTAGTTTTTCTTGATCAACTTCTTTGGCGTGTTTGAGCTGGTTCAGCGCAAATTTTTGACGCTCCAGTTCTTTTAGAAGTAATGACTTAATATCACCCCGGGCGCTAATGTCGCCCAGCTCGAAAAGAGTTGTCAGGGCATTGTGGTGCAGTTCAGGATCATCGGAGCGGGCAAAGTGATTAAATCGGTCAAACAAATACTCCAGTCGGAGCATGCTTCGGACCAGTTCATTAAAAGGGTATTCGTAAATAATCACAGTCATTTATTTTATGCCGACCGCGACCAAAAAACTATAAATCCAGCATTCTTTGATGAAGACGGTCGACCTCCATCTCAAGGCTCGCTAGATCTCCCTGGTTTTGAATCACCGTATCTGCAATTGATAGGCGTTCGGCACGGCTAGCTTGATGGGCCATAATGGCCAATACCGCCTCCCGACCCAGCTGGCTGCGGTCCATGACCCGCCGAATTTGCAGCTCTTCTTCGCAATCGACTACCGCAATATGATCAAGGTTTTCGGTCCAAGTGCCGGACTCAAGGAGCAAGGGGACCACAAATACCAAATAGGGCGCATGACTTTCTAAGCCATATTTAGCCTGAATCGCAGTTTCTTGGCGAATTAGGGGGTGAGTAATAGCCTCCAGTTTTCGTTTAGATTCGGTGTCATTAAATACGTAATCCCGCATTTTTCCTCGGTTGAGGGATCCATCGGGAAGAATGAACTCGGACCCAAATTTCCTCAGAATTGGGTCAATCGCAACACCCCCCGGGGCAGTTATTTGATGGGCAATCTGATCGGTATCGATAACCCAAGCCCCTCGCTTCGTTAGAAAAGAGGCAACACTTGATTTACCCGAGCCAATCCCCCCAGTCAGCCCCAAAAAAGGAACTTTTCCTTTTAAATCAAGGATTGAACTAGCGGACTTGACCATAGTATTTCTATGATGCCAGCAAATGCCAAGAAGGGTCCAAAGGGAAAGGGGTGGCTAGTTGGTAATTTTTGGTACCTTAGCCAGAGGAGCCCCCCAATCAAGCCGCTGAGGGCAGCTAATACCAATATCCATAGAGCGCTCAAGATTCCAAGCCACGCCCCAAGAGCCGCTAAAAGTTTGGCATCACCCATTCCAAGACCGTGATGTGAGCGGACTCTTTTATAGATCTGATTAATTGCCCATAGGAGAGAGTAGCTAAGAATTGCGCCAAGCCACGCAAGATGGACATCACACCATGGTTGGGGTGAAAGGGAATTAAAGATTAGACCAAAGGCAATCATGGGGTAAGTAAAGCGGTTGGGGATTAAAAAGCAATGAAAATCAATCCATGCTAAATAAAGAAGAATTAGGATCAGGCTAATTCGAAGTAAGGAGTCAACCCACATTAGATAATTCTGCCTAACGAAAAAATAGGGAGGTAAAGTGTCATTAGTAATCCTGCAACCAGAAGCCCAAGAAAAATAATAAATAAAGGTTCTAAGCTTTGACTAAGGATAGCTAATCGGTGCTGCAGCTGACTTTCAATCGAGCGCGACCGACTGATCAACATGGTACTGAGCGCGCCGGTCCTAGCCCCAATTTCAAGTAATTGGATCGTTTCAGGATCAAAGAATCGACCTCTGGGATCGGCTCTCCTCATTGCCACTCCAAGATCCCAGCCCAAGGATAGCTGCTTAAAAAGGTTTGCACTCAAATCATGACTGAGCCAATGATTGGATGATTGAGCACAAATACGGATAGACTCTAGAAGACTTAAACCTGATTGAAGCAAATGCGCAATGTTTTGACACCAAGCGATTTGATGCGATAGTCGTATCAAATCCCCGAATATCGGAATCTGAAAGCAATGACGATCACACCACTTTTGAAACCCAATTGATTTTCTCCAGAGGATGAGTATGCTTGCACCTGCTGATAGTAAGGAAATCAGAATGATTACTGCATGCTCATTGAGACCTCTTGATAGAGTAATTAATAATTGTGTACTCATCGGTAATTCAGCCTGAAAGTGATGAAAAATATCTTCAAATCCGGGTATAACCCATAACAACATGGCCATGACCATCAGCATTGCCGCAGCGAAGGTAATCGCAGGGTAGGTCAGTGCTTGCTTCATTTGCTGTTTAAGTGATTCTCTAGCCCTTAATTGTTGATGAATTAATAAAAGTGATTGTTCTAAGGCGCCTGTTTTTTCTCCAATCGATATCAGACCAATACAAATCGGACTAAACCATTTGTTTTGTTGAGAAAGACTAGTCGCCAAACTGTTACCATGCTTGAGTCCTTCAATCGTATGCGAAAGAAATAATTCCCAATGCTTAGGGGAGCACCGATTTAAAAGTTGAAGCGCTTCTAGGAGTGGAACACCTGCTTGCAAAATACCATGGAGGCGATGCATGAAGTTGATTTGGTCTTGAAGTGAGAGGGGGCGCCAAATCATGATGGAATTTCATGAAGTAGAACAGATTGATCAATCAATCCTTGATCGAATAAGGCATCAGCCTGTTGACGCATTGAATAAAAGCCATCCGAATGAGCAATTTCTTGAAGTTTTGTTGTAGGAGTTTGCCTTTCAATTGCAGAAATTAGCTTAGGGGTGAAGTGTAGTACCTCATGAATTGCGAACCGCCCTCTTTGTAAGTTCTGAGACCGAACTAAGCGCTGCGAACTAATAAATAAAAGATTATTAGCGATGGAGTAAGGTTTGATACCGAAGTGCTTCAGCCGGTCAATGCACGAGATTGCTTGGCGAGTATGAATAGTGCTAAGAACCAGGTGACCCGTTTGTGCAGCACTCATGGCTAATTTGGCCGTTTCTGAATCTCGAATTTCACCAATCATCATCACATCAGGATCTTGGCGCAGGAGGGCGCGAATGATGGCATCGAAATGGAGCCCAGCCTTTGGATGATATGCAATTTGGTTTACTCCTTGTAGACGAATTTCAATTGGGTCTTCAATACTACAAAGATTGAGATGCGGTTGATTTAAATAATGAAGAAAACTATAGAGCGTACGTGTTTTACCACTACCTGTGGGGCCACATATTAAAATTAAGCCATGCCGCCTTTCTAATGACGCTTTGACAATATTCAGCTGAGGATTGGTGAAGCCAATATGATGAATATCCAGTTCAGCATAGGTTGTTCTTAGAAGTCGAATGACCACCTTTTCACCAAACAGAGTGGGCATCGTTGAGACCCGACAATCAATTTCATGGCCTCTTGAATCTCTACCAGTAATGGTTAGACGACCATCTTGTGGTAGGCGTTGTTCAGCAATATCGAGCTTCGCTAGAATTTTGATTCGAGTAATCAGGCGAATGTGATCCGTTTTAGGATACGACTTAAATAAGCATAAGTCACCATGAATCCGAAAACGCACAATACATAAATTTTGCTGAGCTTCAATGTGGATGTCACTTACATCATCATCAACAGCCGATAAAGCAATTTCTTGCCACAATCGAATGATATGGTGATCAGATTCTTCGAGTGGCTTGCGTAATGAACTGTGGGTGGTTGGGCTAGTATGAATCAAGGCGCCGATAGGCCCAGATCTTCGGGTGATGGTTTATGAAGCTTAACCGTCTTGATCCCTTGGTCATCAAATTGAATAATTTCCATCACGACACCCCCAACTTTGACGCTGAGATCATGATCCGGAATTTCTTCAAGTTCTTCTAAGATCAGCCCATTGAGAGTACGAGGGCCATCAACCGGAAGCTGTAATCCCAACAAACGATTGAGGTCACGTAAATTTGCACTACCGTTTGCTAAATAGGAGCCATCACTGGACCATTGGTCTTTGGCCATCACCCCCGGAAAGGAGGTCGTGAACTCACCAATTAGTTCTTCAACAATGTCTTCAAAGGTGAGTAAGCCTTGAACGCTGCCGTATTCATTGACTACTAGGCTTAAGCGTTGGCGATTTTCCTGAAAATATTGCATTTGCTGCATCACGGGGGTGCCTTCGGGAATGAAATAAGGTTCGTTAAGCAGTTCTCGAAAGTCGCTATGGCTCAGTTCTTCGCTACCTAGCAAAGAAAGTGCTTTTTTAACAGAGAGAATGCCGATTATTTTTTCTGGGTCCTCTTCGCATACAGGTAATTTATTGTGGTAACAGGTCTCAAGTTGCTGAATAACCTCATCGATGGGTCGTGATAAATCCAATATCTCCATCTTGGCGCGGGGCGTCATGACATCATCAACAGAGATATTTTCAAGATTAAATAAATTCAGCAAGATACTGCGGTGCTGATTTGAAATAAAGTGACTCGACTCGAGGACGAGACTCCTGAGCTCTTCCGTGCTCATCGTTTGTAATGCTGTTTCCTTCCGATTTAAACCCATTAGGCCCATTAAGCCTGAAACAAAGGAATTCACTAACCACAATAATGGTTTGAGCAAAATTGTGAGGGGATAAATAACCCAACCAATATTGGCAGATATCTTTTCTGCAAAGGCAGCACCGATAACCTTAGGAGTAATCTCACTAAAAATGATGATTAAAAATGCAATCGTTAGGGTTGCAATAGACAGTACCAGTCCATTGGTACCAAATAAATGCAGTGCAATACCAGTCACTAAAATCGGCAAAATGGTATTGATTAGATTGTTGGCAATCAAGAGAACCGATAGAAGGGTATCAATCCGCTTTAGGAGTTTTTGAGTAATAGCGGCGCCAGCATGACCACCATTTGCCATCGCCCGTAAACGATGCCGATTGCTAGCCACCATACTGGTTTCGGCCATCGAGAAAAAACCAGATAAGGCGAGTAAAAATACAACAAGGGCTGCCTGAGCCCAAAGGGGCCAAGAATCAAAAAAAGAATCCATCTACACTTTCAAAAAAAGCACAGATAAGCAATATAGCAAATACTGATTATTTAGACTATCGGGGTAAGTTGATTTAGGTGTCAGAAAGGATCATTCATTGTTAAAGACAAGTTTGACAGGCAATCTTAAGTTTTGTTTGATGCGCGCACCATTTGGAGGCCTAGGCATCAGAACCGAAATCGTCGATGGCTCCTTAATGATTGCCCAAGTTCGATACTTTAGTCAGCTAGAAAAGGCGAGTCGCCCTCACAATGAATTGGAAAAAATTGCAAAAGAGCAAATTGAGAGTTACTTTGATAATCCTCATTCCCCCTTTGATTTACCAATCAAAAATCAGGGTAGTATTTTTCAACAACGCGTTTGGTCGAAAATTCAGTCCATACCAGTCGGCCAAACGATAACTTATGGAGACTTAGCCACTCAGATCAAATCAGCTCCAAGAGCCGTTGGGGGAGCCTGTGCCGCAAATTATTATCCACTGATAATTCCGTGCCACCGTGTTATCTCAAAAGTAGACGTTGGCGGTTTTATGGGTGAGGCTAATGGACCCTATCTACGCATTAAACAATGGCTGATAAGGCATGAGCAAGAAATTTGAGCTAAGCCTTGAGCGATCTTGCCTGGAGTCGAAAAAAGATATCCATTAGCCAATCACTGCGTACCGCAAATTTAGTAAAGAGATAAAAACGACTCACTTGCGATCGAGTCAGTTTTGCTTCAATCGATCGATGACCATGATGTCGCAGTGCAATTTTTTTTAGCGTAAGTACTGCTAAGCCAAAGGCGAGAAAGCAAAACTGCCGAATACCCAGTTCCGTTTTTGGAATGCAATGAATATAACGAAGAGCATCCTCAAGTTTTTGGTGAGCAATTACAAGTAAATCAGTATCGCTGACCCCGATTGGTTTCCATGAAACTCCGCGCTCTCGATCCTCAGGTGAGTCTTTGAGAATATTCGTCATTTGTAGGGCTTGACCAAATGAAACTGCTAAGTGTTCCTTTTGTGAAATATTCTTTGCAAAAGCAGGGGAGTGAAGAGAGAATACGGCAGTTAACATTTCACCAACAACTCCAGCAACTACATAACAGTATTTTTCAAATTCAGTCAAATTCTCTAAACCATCTGAATTCTGACGCGTATGAAAATAGCTCATTCCATCTGACATGATTTGAATACAGCGCGCAACTGCCTGGCGCTGCTCTCCATCGCAACTTTCGAGTACGCGTAGTACCCTAGGGATATTTTGAATTAGTTCTTTCTCATCGCGATTGCTATGACCAGCTAAAGCAATTGCACATTGTTCCGTAAAATCTTTTGGGTTCTGAGAGCCTAGAACTGTTTTAACAAAGCTTGCAGATAAATCTTGTTTGGTTGTTGCATTGATACCAGATGCATCCTCAATCGTATCTACGATACGACAAAGTAGGTAGGTATTACCAACCACCTTTTCTAAATTTGGTGGTAGCAATGGAATGGTGAGCGCAAATGTTCTAGAAACTGATTCAAGAATAGAGCGTTGGTAAAGCTCATCATCAGATAAAACAGGCATGCGCAATTTGGCTTTCGAAAAGAAGAGGGTTGCTAATGTTGGGCTTTACTAAAGTTATTGATCTGCTTGTCTGGAGAGCGTGGCGCAATTGCGCTCCCCAAGACCATACCTATTGCGCTTGCGAGTAAGCCAATTAATTGGGGCTCAACAGGCTCTTCAATGCCCATAAATTCCAACAAAAGCCATAAACTTAAGCCAAAGGTAATGGCAAGTAGGGCGCCAAGATCACTTGCCTTCTTCCAGAATAAGCCCGCAACTAGAGGCACAAATGCACCTGCTAGCGTAATGCGGTAAGCATTTTCAACCATGGTATGGATTTTGGTCTCAGTCGCAATCGCATAAAAAGTCACAATACTCGTAAATGCAAACACTGTGAGGCGTGTTGCCCATAGAAATTGTTTATCTGTCATGTGGTGATAAAAACCCTTAAGAATATTTTCTGTAAAGGTAACTGATGGTGCTAGCAAGGTTCCAGATGCGGTACTCATAATTACAGAGATAAGTGCTCCAAAGAAAATAACCTGTATGTAAAAGGGCATGTGATCAAGAATTAGGGTTGGCAAAATCATCTGTGAGTCACTCGCCAGAAATTTTTCAACCATTTGTGGATCAATGATATTTGCCGTGTAAGCCAGGAAAAGTGGAACGCTAGCAAAAAAGAAATAGGCAACACCGCCAAAAGTGGTTCCCCATACGGCAATCGACTCACTCTTGGCAGCATTGACCCGCTGGAAAACGTCTTGTTGTGGAATGGAGCCTAGTGCAATTGTGAGCAATGCCGCAATCCAGCCAAGCATATCGATTGGATCAAGTGTCGGCAAGAAATTAAATTTACCCTCTGCATTAGCTTTGGTAATAACACTGACAACACCACCCGCTTGATCGGCGGCATTATTTGCTACTAATAAAAGCCCAATCACAATCACAATCATTTGTACAAACGTTGTGAGTGCAACCGACCACATGCCACCAAAGAGGGTGTAGACCAAAACTACTCCAGCACCAATTAACATGCCATCGCTCATCGAAATCAGATCATTTGAAAGCACATTAAAGGTGAGACCTAATGCAGAAATTTGGGCGGATACCCAGCCGAGGTAGGAGACTATGATGCAAATGGATATTAATAATTCGGTTTGGCGGTTGTAGCGAAATCGAAAATAGTCACCAAGGGTCATGAGATTCATTCGGTACAAGGGCCTTGCAAAAATCAGCCCGAATAGAATCAAGCAGATCGATGCCCCAAGGGGATCTGAAATAAGGCCTCTGAACCCCTCTTCTAGAAAAGTTGCCGAAATGCCAAGAACAGTCTCAGCACCAAACCAAGTTGCAAAGACCATTGCCAGAACAAAAGCCATGGGTAAATTTCGGCCAGCCGTAATGTAGTCTCTAGCATTGTGGACTTTGGTGGCAGCGTATAACCCTATTGCAATTGAAATGCCAAGATAAGCAATCACGAACCAAAGCAGCATTGCACCGTCCTCTTTTGACAAAGTAGATTGATCATCGGAGGGTCTTTAGACCACTCCATTAGGGCCCATTTATTAGTAAGCCCTGATTATAGGTGGGGATCATTCAGTCAGGATGAATCGAACTAATAGGTTCTAAGTGATTGAAACCTATCAAGATCTGTGGCGGCCAAGCAGTTAAATTTCATTTGGGATTTATCAAAAGTGCTAGTGGTAGCTAAGTCTTATAAAAGAGTGCATCCTTTTGCATGATGAGATAGCCTTTATGCCGAAAAATAATTTCATGGGTCATGTTTTATTTCATTCGCAGGCTAGAAAATCTGAATAGCCCTAAAAAATATCGTACTATTGTTACTAATCATATTAAATTGGAGTAGTCATGAAAATTTGTATCATCGGTGGTGGTGGCGCAATTGGCGGCTATTTGGCGGTCATGTTGGCAAATTCTGGGAACGATGTAACAGTAATGGCGCGTGGCGCGACCCTGCGAGCTATCGAAGAGCGTGGACTCGCTCTAATTAGTGATGAGCACCCTGAGCCAATCATTGCAAAAGTAAAAGCTGTTGAAAACTTACGCGGTTTACCAAAACAAGATGTCATTATTTTGGCTGTAAAGGCCCATCAAGTAGAACCCGTCATTGATGATTTGGTATCCGCTCTTGGATCCGAAACTATTTTGATTCCAATGCAAAACGGAATTCCTTGGTGGTATTTTCAAAAACTTAGTAGTAAATATAAAGATCACCAAGTCGATACTGTTGATCCAGGCGGCGTTGTGATGCGTGCCATTAGTCCGGATAACATTATTGGTTGCGTCGTTTATCCTGCCACGATTACGCAAGGGCCTGGTGTTATTCGACATGTTGAGGGTGTGCGTTTCCCCCTTGGGGAGTTAGATGGTAAGCCGACTGATCGGATTCAGAAGATTTCTGATGTCATGGGCGCTGCCGGTTTTAAATCTCCGATCTTGGATGATATTCGTGCTGAGATTTGGTTAAAGCTTTGGGGCAATCTCACCTTTAATCCGATTAGCGCCTTAACGCATGGTACTTTAGAGGGAATTTGTCGCTATCCCCTGACCAAAGAGCTGGCCCGCAATATGATGGCTGAAGCACAAGCGATTGCTGAAAAGCTCGGTGTCACATTCCGAGTGGACATTGAGCGACGCATTGCTGGTGCTGAAAAGGTGGGTAAACACAAAACCTCCATGCTGCAGGATTTGGAGGCTGGCCGTTCATTAGAAATCGACGCTTTGCTGGGCTCTGTGATTGAGTTAGGTGAAATTACCGAGACCCCAACACCTTGTTTAAATACGGTTTATGCACTTACGAAGTACTTAGATCAAAACGTACAGGATGCTAAAGGCAATCTCGTATTACCCGTGGCTGCCGGATATTGATTATTCAAAGCGATTATCAAGGCGTCCAACGCCATCAATCACGATGCTGACTTGACTGCCTGGTTTCATGGAGCCGACACCTACGGAGGTTCCACAGGCAATCACGTCACCTGGCAAAAGGGTCATGTCTTGTGAAATTAAGCTGACTAATTGAGCGGGAGTGAAAACGGTATCGCTCATGGAGTAATTCTGACGTTCTTGATCGTTGAGAATGGTTTTAATGGTCAAGCTCATCGGATCGATATCGGTTGTAATCGTGGGCCCAAAAACACCAAAGGTGTCAAAACTTTTAGAGCGACTCCACTGTGCGTACCCTGGGTTGCGATTCAAAATCTCGACAGCGGTAACATCATTAACACAGGTATAGCCAAAAATGAATTGAGCAGCATTTTCAACACTCACGCCATGGCATTTGGACCCAATCACAATACCTAACTCACCTTCATAAATCACCTTTCCTGCATAGGATTTGGGAACTTGTATGGTCTGACCAGCCGCTAAAAAAGAATTACTTGCCTTTAAAAAATATAAAGGTTCATCGGGAACAGTGTGCTCAAGTTTCGTCACCAAGGCGTGAAAGTTATCCACTAGGGCAATAAATTTACTTGGAACGCACGGTATCTCAATTGTTACATCCGCAACCTTGAGATATTCACCAGTTGCTTTTGTGTTGGAAAATAAATCACCGGCATAGACAGCAATTTGATCACCTTGTAATTGCCCAAACCCGAAATTGCCGTGATGCGTAAAGCGTAACCATTGAGCCATAATATCTTTCTCCTTTATTTATGTTTACCATGATCTTATCAATTACTGCTCACTTACCCTAAAAAATGTCAGAACTATCGTTTGCACCCGATTTTGACCAAGCGATTTTGTACATACAACGCACGCGCTCTTATTACTTAGCGCTTGGTTATGACAACCCATATGTCTGGGCGCATTATGAGGACGTTCCATTTGCCGCCTTACAAAAACCTTTGAAGGCTTGGACTTTGGCTTTAATTACGACAGCGGTTCCTTATGACCCTTCTAAAGGCGATCAAGGGCCTGGCGCACCCTATAACGCGCGAGCAAAGTTCTATGAGCCATATGCGATGACAACCGCCACCGATCCGGATTTGCGCATTGCGCATGTTGGAATTGATCGAAAGCATGCCAATCTATCCGAGATGGCCTGCTGGTTCCCGCTGGCGGCTGCTAGACAAGCAGTTGTTGATCAGCAGATTGCTAGACTTGCACGACGATTTTATGGTTTACCGACTAATCGTAGCCAGCGCCATACCATCGAAAACGATGCACCACGGATTTTGGAAATGTGCAAAGACGATGGGGTGGATGCAGCTGTTTTGATCCCAAATTGTCCGATTTGTCATCAGAGTATTTCTTTGCTGGCACGCTTTCTAGAAAATGCAGGCCTACCAACCGTGATTGTGGGAGCGGCCAAAGACATTGTGGAGTATTGTGGAGTACCACGCTTTGTATTCAATGATTTTCCACTGGGTAATGCAGCAGCGAGACCTCAAGATCCAAAATCCCAGCAGATGATTTTTAGTTTAGCCCTTGATGTGCTTGAGTTTGCCCCGGGACCACGAACGACTGTCCAAAGTGCCCTGCGTTGGAGTGACGATGCTCGCTGGAAATTGGACTACATGAATATCGAGCGTTTAACAGAGCGCGAAATTGAGGCCCTGCGGGGCGAGGCTGAAACTGCGAGACTTGCTGCAAAAGAAATTCGGCAAAAGACAGTCGGGAGTTAGTGGTCGGAATGAGAGGATTCGAACCTCCGACCCCCTCGTCCCGAACGAGGTGCGCTACCAGGCTGCGCTACATTCCGTATTCGCTTATTTTATCCCTGACGAATCAGCGAGTACTCGCATAAAGCCCGCAGGGATTCACTGGCGGCGTTTTGGGGAAAATCCTTAATCGTATTTAGGGCCAAGAGAACCTCGCGCCTTGCAGCATCTTGGGTGTACTCCAAGGCGCCAGAATCATAGATTCCTTTTAAGATTTGATCAAACACGTCATCCGGTAACTCCTCATTTTGCGAGATCGCTTCCCGAGCTAGTAGTTGTTGATCTGGGGTACCTTTTTCCATGAGATAGATCAGCGGCAAAGTAGGCTTACCTTCACGTAAATCATCACCCACATTCTTACCCATTTCATTGGGGTCAGCCGTGTAATCCAATAGGTCGTCCATGAGCTGGAAGGCAGTGCCAATATGGCGGCCGAACGCTGCGGCTAGTTCACGTTCAATATCGCTTGCTTGGGCAATTAACGCACCAAGCTCAGCAGATGCCTCAAATAATTTTGCCGTTTTATAGCGAATGACTTGGAGATAGCTGGATTCATCCACCTCGGGATCATTCATATTTAGAAGTTGTAAGACTTCCCCTTCGGCAATCGTGTTCGTAGCGTCAGAGAGAATTTGCATCACCCGAATATCATTGGGGGCAACCATCATTTGAAAAGCGCGGGAGTATAAAAAATCACCCACTAAAACGCTGGCGGCATTCCCGAAGGCAGCGTTGGCAGTTTGTCGTCCCCGGCGCATGGTTGACTCATCGACAACGTCATCGTGGAGCAGGGTCGCGGTATGGATGAATTCAACCACTGCTGCCAGCTCTAAAGCATGCGGAATTTCTTTACCATTAGCCAAGGCTTTGGCCATTAAGAGAAGAAGAGCAGGGCGAACCCGTTTCCCCCCTGACGCAATGATGTAAGACGAGATTTGGTCAATGAGGACCACCTCGGAGGCAAGTCGACGGCGAATGACCTCGTCCAAAGCCTTTAAATCAGGGCTAATGGGGGCCAAAATTTGCCCTAAGTGATTGTTTTTGACAGTGTTATGCATCCAAGATATAATACTTGGCTCAGCTTAAAGTAGCAGTTTTTCTGTAAGTCAAAGACTTTTAAGGAAATTAGGTTGCTAAATTAGTTGATTTGTAATGATTTGTAGTTTTTTTTGAGAGGTTTAACCATGTACGCGGTCATAAAAACCGGTGGCAAACAGTACAAAGTTGCTGCTGGCGAAAAATTGAAAATAGAACAGATACTAGCGGACATCGGCAGCGATATTACTCTTGACCAAGTCCTCGCCGTAGGCGAGGGCACATCGCTCAAAGTAGGCGATCCTTTGGTAAATGGTGCCGCTGTGATGGCTACTGTAGTCTCCCAGGGAC
>CANHDS010000003.1 GCA_947459465.1 Burkholderiaceae bacterium
AGGTTTTCATGATTACTTTCAAATTGTTTGGTCAACACACTCCAATTCAGAAATCGCACTTTGGCTCCGCTTATGCTTGCAGGCTCGCAGATCAGATCCCTTAATTGGTCCAACAAATTACCGCTGACCGAATCGGTAATTCAGTAAAGCATTGAATTGTATATCAAAAAAAACCCGGGAATCAATCCCGGGTTGAAATCCACCAATGTTTGGGTGGAGGAGACATCAGTAGAATGCAAACTTGATAGTAAAAAAACAACTTTTGTAAATCAAGATTGACATCAATGGAATTATTTTAAGGTTAAAACTTGTGCAATGCAAGAAAAAATTTGGGTTTACCCTATCTTTTATATAAGACTTGCAGGGCTATTTTTTAACCTAAAGCATTGATTTTAATAGGAATAATATTTTTTGAGGATTTTTATATCATGGAATGCAAAATAAGCTGGTTACCTCAGGCTGGAATGGCGTTTATGGCACAAACAGGTACAGGCCATATTCTTAATATGGACGGCGCTCCTGAAGCTGGTGGGAATAATCTAGCACCCCGCCCGATGGAGTTATTGCTAGCAGGTGCTGGTGGTTGCACAGCGTTTGATGTGGTTTTAATCCTCCAGCGCTCTCGTCAATCGGTAAGCGCTTGCGAAGTCTCGGTTCAGGCTGAGCGGGCTGAATCGGATCCCAAGGTATTTACAAAGATCAATCTTCATTTTCAGGTCAAGGGCTTGGCCTTAGACCCGAGTAAAGTTGAGCGCGCAATTGCACTCTCTCACGATAAATATTGCTCAGCCACTGCCATGCTTGGCAAAACAGCAGAAATTACCTACAGCTTTGAAGTAGTGCAGAGTTAACCGATAAGCCGGATTCTGTCGCCTTAATTTGCATTAAGGGGCAATCATTCCTCTAGGCCCGCAGTTACCTACAGGCTCAAGCTCCCTACCCGCAAACTCGACGGGCCATGTCAACATTTGCTTACTTGGGATTGCTCCGAGTGGAGGTTGCCGCGTTTCACCGTAACTTAATACGCTCGTCTCTGTGGCCCTATTCCGCACGTCACCGTGGATGGCTGTTAGCCAACACCCTGCCCTATGGAGTCCGGACTTTCCTCTCCTTTCTTACGAAAGCAGCGATTGCCTGGTTAACTCTGCGATAACAGTCTAAACGAGGAAACTAATTTGCACTGCAGTGTTAATTGGCAATCGACCAGCCGATGGTTTCCCCGGCACGTAAAGGCACTAGGATGGAGTCGCCCATTGGGTACTCAAATGGCACGGCTTGAGGATGATTAACCAGAGTAATTGTCTCTGTATGTCGCGGTAAGTTGTAATAGTCGGGGCCAAAATGACTCGCAAACCCCTCGAGTCGATCAAGTTTTCCAACGCTATCAAAAGCCTCCGCATAGAGCCCTAGTGCATTGTGAGCGGTATAACATCCCGCACAACCGCAACTACTCTCTTTTTCTCCTTTTGGATGAGGAGCGCTATCCGTTCCCAAGAAGAAACGTGGGTTACCACTGGTTGCCATCTCCACCAAAGCCACTCGATGCTCCTCACGCTTTAGGACAGGTAAGCAATAATGGTGAGGACGAATACCGCCGGTAAACAAGCTATTTCGGTTCATCAATAAATGATGGGCTGTAATTGTTGCGGCCAAGGTATTCTTACCATTGGTATTCGCATCACGCACATAGTGAGCAGCCTGCTTAGTCGTAATGTGCTCAAACACGATTCGTAATTCTGGAAAGTACTTTCGAACGGGGTCTAAGATACGATCAATAAAGACTGCTTCACGATCAAAGATATCAATTGCCTGTTCGGTAACTTCACCATGAATCAATAGGGGCACCGAATAACGCTGCATCGCCTCTAGGGCAGGGTATGCCTTTTTAATATCTGTGACACCACCATCGCTATTTGTGGTGGCGCCCGCGGGATACAACTTAAATCCAATAATGCCATTCTCACTGGCCTTTTTAACCTCATCAGCAGACGTATTGTCTGTGAGATATAAGGTCATGAGCGGGGAGAAATGACTGATTCCTAGTTGTTTTAATGCCTTCTGAATCCGAGCCTCATAGGCTTTGGCTAAATCAACCGTGGTAACCGGTGGCTTCAGATTGGGCATGATGATTGCGCGCCCAAATTGAGCTGCAGTGTGCGCCAAGACATCGTTAAGAACTGCGCCATCTCGAACATGCAAATGCCAATCGTCTGGGCGTGTGATAGTAAGCGTTCTGTTCATGGTCAGTCGATCAAGATCATCCGAAAATCATTCACATTGGTTAAGGTCGGGCCTGTATGAACTAGGGCATTGAGTTCAGCAAAAAAGCCGTAACAATCATGCGATTGTTGAAAGCGGCTAGCACGCAAGTCTTTATCTTGAGCACGCAAACGTACTTCAGGGGTGAACCAAGCGCCTGCATTTTTTTCACTGCCATCGATGCCATCAGTATCGGCAGCGATTGCGGATAGCGTTTTTAGATCAGCGGTTGCAGCAAACAAGGAAAGCAGAAACTCTGAGCAACGACCGCCGCGCCCTTGAGTTCCGGGAGGTAAAGTGACTGTGCACTCGCCACCAGAAATCAGAGCCACGGGAAGTTTCCCCCAGCTAGCATGATGGGCCAACTCACGAGCAATACCTGCATGCACAAGACCAACATCTTTGGCCTCTCCGGTAATCGTATCCCCCAAAATAATTGGAGTGTATCCAAGCTCTTTGCAATAGTCAGCCGCGGCTTGCAGGCTTCGATGCGCAGTCGCAATCACATGATTGCGCACAGGATACTGGTTTTGATCGATATCTGATTGTTTTAAGGTTTCTGGGATCTCCCCAGCCAATCCTTTTTGTAAATGGGCCAAAACTGAATGTGGAATACTTTTCTGATCTAAATGATATTTAGCAAGAATCTGTAAGGCATCGCCATAACTTGAATAATCTGCTGCACATGGTCCACTCGCTATATCAGCAGGATGATCGCCAGTCACATCAGAAATGAGTAAAGCCTCGACCCGAGCACCACGCGAAAGAGCAGCACGCGCCAAATTACCACCCAATATGGCCGATAAATGTTTGCGGACAATATTCATCTCTTCAATCGGTGCGCCGCTATTGAGTAAAGCTTCGGTGGTCTTGCGCATGTCGTCGATCGTGATACCTGACTGCGGCAAAGTTAATAAGCTCGAGCCCCCACCAGAAACAAGCGCAACTAGAGTATCCCCAGCTTGTAAGGTACGAACCAAGCGCAACATTTCCGCAGCACCATCCATCCCAGCCTGATCGGGTACCGGATGACCCGCCTCAACGATCTTGATTTGCTGTGTAGGTGATGCATGGCCATAACGAGTGACTACTAAACCATCAATTGATGCATTTGGCCAATGGGTTTTGGCATAGATCTCTAAAGCACTTGCCATCGCAGCGCTTGCTTTACCTGCACCAACCACGAGACATCGGCCTTGCGGCACCTTACCCTCAGGAAAAATTTTAGCTAAGTACTCTGGAACAATTTTTTTAGGATCGGCAACCGCCAATGCGGCTGCAAAAGCGCCCTCCAAGTACTGCCGATGATTTGAGGAGGACTGTGCTTTTACCATTAGATCATTTTAAGCCTAATTATCAATGGCTTGATCAGGGTCTATTGGCGTATTTTCTTGTAGTTGCCACATGGAAGCATACCGACCATTTGCCTCAAGAAGTTGATAATGTGTTCCGCGCTCAATAATTTGCCCATGCTCCATCACTAGGATTTGATCAGCATGAACCACGGTTGATAGTCGATGAGCAATAATAAGGGTGGTTCGATTTTTTGCTAAGTTAAATAATTCGTCCTGAAAAGCGCGCTCAGTTTTCGAATCGAGCGCAGAAGTTGCCTCATCAAAAATTAACAATGCGGGTTTTTTCAAAAGAGTTCGAGCGATTGCAACCCGCTGCTTCTCGCCACCCGAAAGCTTGAGCCCACGTTCACCTACAGGAGTGTCATATCCTCGCGGAAGATGCTCAATAAATTGGCTCATTTGTGCAGCACGGGCCGCCTCAACGATCGCCTCACGGCTTGCCTGTGGATTTCCATAAGCGATGTTGTAGGCAATGCTGTCATTAAACAAAACGGTGTCTTGGGGAACAATTCCAATTGCTTTTCGTAAACTCGTCTGCTCCACATCTTGAATATTTTGGCCGTCTAACAGGATCGCCCCTGATTGAACATCATAAAAACGAAATAGCAGTCTTGCTAGGGTACTTTTACCAGCACCACTTTGCCCCACAACCGCCGTAATCGTTCCAGCTGAAATCGTAAAGCTCAGGTCCTTCAGAATCTCACGCTTTTCGTTATAAGAAAAATAGACGTGCTCAAAACGAACTTCAGGGCCTTTATTAAAGTCGCGAATAACTAAAGGCTTAGCATTTTTAGAGTCTTTGATTTCTTGATCTTCATTTAAAAGCGTGAACATATGATCCATATCTGTGATGGATTGCTTCATTTCACGATAGATCACACCTAAGAAATTCAGTGGAATATATAACTGAATCATCAAGGTATTTACTAGAACTAAGTCACCTAAAGTCATCGATCCATCGACCACACCCTGAGTGGCTCGCCATAAGATCAGCACCAAGCCAATCGCAATGATGGCTTGTTGACCCAAATTTAAAATGGCTAAGGATTGTTGGGAAAGAATCGCTGCAGACTGGTAATGCTTGAGATTTTCATCGTAACGGCTCGATTCAAAATGCTCATTTCCAAAATACTTAACAGTCTCAAAGTTAATCAATGAATCAATTGCCCGTTGATTAGCTTTTGAATCCATTTCATTCATCGTCCGCCGATAATGGGTCCGCCATTCAGTCACCTTGATGGTATAAAAAATATAGGCCACTAGTGCAACAAAGGTAATGATCGCAAACCAAATATCGTAGTTATAGGCGAAATAAGCCAATACCAAAGCAAACTCAATCATGGTTGGCAAAATACTGTAAAGCGAGAATGAGACCAGGGTTTGAATACCGCGCGTGCCGCGCTCAATATCACGGCTAACTCCGCCCGTTTGACGACCCAAATGAAACTGCAAACTCAGTGCATGCAAATGCTCAAAGACCTGGAGTGCAATCTTACGTACCGCACTTTGGGTCACCTTGGCAAATAGTAATTCTCGTAATTCGGAGAACAGCGAGGCTAGTAAGCGTAATGCACCGTATCCCACAATCAGGCCCGCAGGAACGATTAAATAACTTTGTAAGGAGCCGGGCTTGATGTTCATCGCATCAATTAGGTCTTTTAAAACAATTGGGACACCCAAGTTCGCAAATTTAGCTGCGACCAAACATAACATGGCAAAGAGAACCCGAAAGCGATGCTCAAACAGATACGGCAAAAGATCTTTAATGACTTGCCAATCCGAACGATTAACGGCTCGCTTGATGGGCAGCATGCCGCCCGATGACTGGTTCTGAGCGCCTCTCATGATGCCAATTTAGAAGGGTCGTTATAAAACTGCAAAATGGCATCCCGATTGGTATGAGAAAAACACTTTTGGGCAGCCTCTTGATAGGGTAGCCAAAGATACTGTAAATGCTCCCGTGGGGCCAATCGAACCGGAGTAAGTACAGGAACTTCTAAAGCAAACCAGTGCTCCGTATTGCGCTCTACTCCCAGCGGATAGCGATGGCGCCAGCCTGGATAAATTTCATACTCCACTGCATGGTGAAGATTTTGTAAAGAGCCCAAAGGCAAGGCTTGAATATCAATACCCGTCTCTTCAGCCACTTCACGAATCGCGGCATTTTCTAAAGGCTCATCAATTAAATCAAGGCTACCAGTGACCGATTGCCAAAATCCAGGCCGATCTGCTCGTTCGAGTAAGAGGACTTCCCGATTTCTGTTATGAATAAGAACTAAAACTGAAATCGGGATTTTCAACTTAACTAACCGGATTGGTATTACGTAATCGGATATGCAGTTCACGTAATTGACGCTCATCGACAGGACTTGGAGCTTGCGTCAACAAACACTGAGCACGCTGAGTCTTAGGAAATGCAATCACGTCTCGAATCGACTCCGCACCAGTCATCATGGTCACAATACGGTCTAATCCAAATGCAATCCCTCCATGAGGAGGAGCCCCGTATTGAAGTGCATCCAATAAGAAACCAAATTTTGCTTTTGCTTCGTCCGGTCCGATCTTCAAAGCACGGAACACCTGACTTTGAACAGCCTCTTGATGAATACGAACCGATCCACCACCAATTTCACTACCATTTAGCACCATGTCATAAGCCTTTGCCAGACATTTGCCAGGATCGGTTTCTAATAACTTCAAATGCTCATCTTTGGGGCTTGTGAACGGATGGTGACAAGCTACCCAACGGGCTTCATCTTCATCGTAATCAAACATCGGGAAATCAACGACCCATAATGGTTTCCAGCCTTCCGTAAAAAGTCTTTGTTTCTTACCCCATTCTGAATGACCAATCCGTAAACGTAGATTTCCAATCGCATCATTAACAACTTTAGTTTTATCGGCACCAAAGAAAATCAGATCACCATCTTTCACTTTCGTTCTTTCTAGAATTCCGGTAATCGCAGCATCATGCAGATTTTTTACAATCGGCGACTGCAATCCATTGCGCCCTTCTGAAACAGAATTAACCTTTATCCATGCTAAACCCTTAGCGCCATAAATGGAGACAAATTGCGTGTAATCATCGATTTCGCTTCGGCTGATTTCTGCTCCGCCAGGAACGCACAACGCAACAACCCGACCGCCATCTTGATTAGCGGGCCCTGAAAACACTTTGAATTCCACGTCGCGCATCAAATCAGTCAATTCGGTAAATTCCATTGCAACCCGTAAATCAGGCTTATCAGAACCATACCGCGCCATCGCCTCTGAATACGGCATGATTGGGAATGGATTTGGTAATTCAACCTTCATCACGGTTTTAAAAATATGACGCATCATATTTTCAAAGAGAGAACGGATTTCAAGTTCATCTAAGAATGCAGTCTCACAATCAATTTGGGTAAATTCAGGCTGCCGATCAGCGCGTAAATCTTCATCACGAAAGCATTTTGTAATTTGATAGTAACGATCAAAGCCAGCCACCATCAATAATTGTTTAAATAATTGAGGGGATTGGGGCAGCGCAAAGAATTGACCATCATGAACACGTGATGGCACCAAGTAATCACGTGCGCCCTCTGGCGTACTTTTGGTGAGCATCGGCGTTTCAATATCAATAAAACCAGCGGCATCTAAATAACGTCTAGTTTCCATGGCAACCTGGTAACGCAAACGTAGATTCTTCTGCATTTGTGGACGGCGCAAGTCCAAGACCCGATGGGTCAAACGCGTTGTTTCAGAGAGATTGTCATCATCAAGCTGAAATGGCGGGGTTACCGAAGCGTTCAATACATGCAAGGCGTGGCACAAAATCTCAACCTTGCCACTAACTAAGTCAGGATTTTCCGTTCCAGCAGGTCGTGCACGAACTAAGCCCTTAATTTGAATACAGTACTCATTGCGCACCTCTTCGGCCTGTTTAAACATATCGGGGCGGTCTGGATCACAAACCACTTGCACAAAACCCTCTCGATCTCGCAGGTCTATAAAAATAACGCCACCATGATCGCGTCGGCGATTGACCCAGCCAGCGAGGGTAATTTCTTGACCAATTAAAGAATCAGTTACCTGACCACAGGTATGACTGCGCATCGACATAAATATTCCTAATGAGGTTGATTGGGGGTCTTTGATTGAACGATTCGAGGTGCTACCGAACCCATCGACACAATATGCTTGAGTGCCTCCTGAACGCTCATATCCAACTCAATCACATTGGCGCGCGGCACAATCATAAAAAAGCCAGATGTTGGGTTCGGTGTCGTAGGTAAAAATACATTGACATATTCACCGCCCAATTTACTGTTCACTTCAGGAGCTGCAGTACCCGTTTGAAAGGCAATCACCCATGACTCTAAATGGGGATAACGAATCAGCAATGCTTTCCGAAACGATTGATTATTTCCGGAAAATAAAGTGGAGGAAACCTGTTTCACGCTCGAGTAAATTGAACGCACGATTGGGATACGGGTCACGGTCCGGTCCCAAAGCTTAAGCCACCATTGGCCGGCAAAATTAATGGCGAGAACACCCGTAAATCCGATCACTGCCAACACGATCAAAATACCAAGACCCGGAATTTCTCGGAAATGCCGTAGCTCCCCCGAAAACTGACCTGGCGATAGCGTAATGATGGCCGACATCACCCAACCGAAAATTTGATCGATGACACCCAAACCCCATGTGATCACCCAAATCGTGACCGCCATCGGTATCCAAACTAATATGCCAGCAATAAAGTATTTTTTCATGAGAATTTGCGCCTAACCCGCTATTTTAGCGAGTTAAGGCTAATACAGGCGAAATGGTCCTAAAACGAATGGATACGGACTAAAACGAGGGTGGCGCCCACAAGGAAGCCGCTTAGGAATAGGGCAATTCCGAGCCATTGTCGCCGCTTGCGTCGCTCATCGATTAGTAGCTGTTTGAGTAAATCAAACTCAGGACGCTGCTCCTTACGATGAACTTGTTCCAGATTTTCAGCAATTAGACGTGGCAGTGTAGGCAAAATCTTTGCCCAGTTTGGGGCCTCTTTCTTCAGCCCATCGATCAAGCCCCGCACTCCAAGCTGTTGGCTTACCCAACGCTCCAAAATTGGTTTGGCAGTTTTCCAAAGATCTAGGTCTGGATCCAATTGACGACCTAGGCCCTCGACGTTTAACAAGGTCTTTTGTAACAAAGTAAGTTGTGGCTGAATCTCGACCTTAAAGCGACGCGATGTTTGAAAGAGGCGCATCAACACAACACCCAAGGAGATGTCTTTCAGTGGTCGATCAAAGTAAGGCTCGCAAACAGTACGAACGGCACCCTCTAGCTCCTCTAATCGAGTATTCGCTGGAACCCAGCCTGATTCGATATGTAATTCAGCAACGCGGCGGTAATCCCGATTAAAGAATGCCAAGAAATTCTGAGCCAAATAATTCTTATCAAACTCACTTAAATTTCCGACAATCCCAAAATCTAAAGAAATATATCGACCGAATGTATTGGGATCCAAGCTAACTAAGATATTTCCTGGATGCATATCCGCATGAAAGAACCCGTACTCAAATACTTGTGTAAAAAAGATCTCAACGCCGTCGATTGCTAGCTTTTTAAAATCAACCCCTGCAGCAAGTAGTTCGTGGGTTTTCCCAATTGAAATGCCATACATCCGCTCCATCACGATCACATTGGTGTGGCATAAGTCCCAAATCATTTCAGGGATCATGAGCTTATCGGAGTTTGCAAAATTGCGACGCAATTGGCTAGCATTAGCCGCCTCACGCATCAAATCAAGCTCATCGTGTAAATAGGTGTCAAATTCAGCAACTACCTCTCGTGGCTTGAGTCGTCGACCATCTTCAGAGACTTTCTCGACAATACGCGCTAAGTCATGCATTAAAGCCAAGTCACTCTCAATAACCGGCAAAATGCCAGGACGCAATACTTTGATGGCGATCTCTTGATTGGCCCACTCGGGATGACTTTCATTCCCGCGCAAGACTCCAAAATGAACCTGCGCGACTGATGCACTTGCCACTGGCGTTGCATCAAAGGAAGAAAATATCACTTCAATTGGATGGCCCAAAGCCTTTTCAATAATGGCTTTCGATTGCTCATTGGAAAATGGCGGGACGCGATCTTGAAGCTTCGCTAATTCATTGGAGACATCATCAGGAAGTAAATCTCTACGAGTGGATAGAACCTGTCCAAATTTGACAAAAATGGGGCCAAGCGCTTCAAGCGCTAAGCGGATCCGCTCACCACGCGGCAGCTGACTTGGTGACGTTGAGGCAATCAAGCCAAGAAAAAATCGCCGTACGCCTGGCTTTAAGTTATCACGGATCAGCCCAAATAAATTAAAGCGCCAAGCCGTATAGAAAATAATGCTTAGGCGAATAATACGACTCACTATTGATCCCGACTTTTTTGTAAAAAAGAAATTCGCTTCTCAAGGCGATCTACGCCATCTCGAACGGCTTGAATTTGCATTTTATGAGAAACAAAATCGCGTTGATGTAACAACACTTTTTTTTCTTCGCTTAAGTACTCAACCATATTTCCCTGTAAATCAACCACTGCTTTCTCAGTAGCTTTCGCAAAATGCTTGGCTTGAGTACAAATAAAATGAGCCGGTGCATCACCAATCATTTTGGCTAAATCTTCCTCGTACTCCCAGCGTAATTGGTTTGAGAGCTTAGCAATCAGTTGAGCTAATTGGGCATCACCAGTAATTTTGACGGCTCTCATTGCTCGATCTTTGATCGTACCCTGAGGGGCGCTCAGTGCAGAGAAACTATCAGCATCAAGCTCTAAAACTAAATCCGGATGGGGATGCGTTTCCGACAAAAGAGCCATTAACGAATCATCTTGAATTTGCCATTGCATCGTCCCAATTGGCAGTATCAACTCAATCACCTTACCTTGATGACTCTTAAGGTCACGCAAAGCCCACTCTTCATGCTGTAGGACATGATTAATCGCGCGCAATAAAGCCGTTTTTGGTAAATCAAAACGCAGGTTCATAGTGTAAAAAACCCGCACAAGGCGGGTTTTCCAAAGGGGGAAAGGTTAAAGCTTAAACCAATTGCTGGATACCAGCTAAAACCCAGCCTCCAGGGCCGTTTACGGGCTTGGATAGATTCCAAACTTCTCTGAACGGCTCAGCTGGGCCATCTGCCTGCTCCCGAATCATGCCTGAGAACTCAACACTGCACAGATAAGTATTTGCATCGGTCTCAACGCCCAAAAGTTCTGCATTTAGGGTAACCACATCGGTATGATTTACACCTTCAGCACGGCCTTGCAAATCGCGTTGCAAACTGGCAAACATTTCGGGGGTCGTAAATTCCCGTAATGCTTCAAGATCACCCCCATCCCAGGCCTTTTGTAACCGAGTGAAGTAATGTTTTGCATTGGCCAAAAATGCGATTTGATCAAAGCCTTCGGGGAGCTGATAAGCAGGTGTTTCACCAAGTACTGGGCTTGGCGATCCAAATCCAGTATTTACTGGATAACTGGGTGTAAAAGCGGGTTCTTGGCTTGCTGTTTTTTGCATTCCATTTGAAACAGGAACTGGGTTTGGGACATTCTTAGCACTAGCTGGCATAAAACGACGTAGAACAAAAATCAACGCGAAACCAACAAGAACAGCTAGTAAAAGGCCAGTTAAGAACGAAGCAGCAGCCTCACCTAAACCAAAATGCGAGAGCAAATAAGCAATCCCGAGTCCTGCCGCGAGGCCGCCCAACATGCCGCCTAAACCAGAACGCTTGGCTGCTGCTGGGGCAGCAGCTTGAGGAGCGGTCGACGCTGCAGGTTGCTGAGCCTGTTGTGCTGGTTTTTGTTGGGCTGGTGGCTGTGCCTGCTTTTGCACTGGCGCATTGGATGAACGACCCACATTCGATCCACCGCCTAAGCGCTTCGCGTCAACGACAGCGACATGTCCAACGGACAAGAATGCAAAGGACAATGCGAATACACTAGATTTCAAAAAAGTACTTTTCATTCAATCAGTCTCCTGTCTACGATCTGTAAGCATTACTTTACAGTGAATATTCAATATTTAATACCAATATGCAAAGCAACGATACCCCCAGTCATCCTATGGGTATGGACTTCGTCAAACCCAGCTTCCTCCATCATCGTTTTAAGCGTTTGTGCGTCTGGGTGCATACGAATTGATTCTGCTAGGTATTGATAGCTGGCAGCATCTTTAGCAACCTTATCACCAAGCCAAGGAAGCACCTTAAAGGAGTAAAGGTCATAAATTGGGGCTAACAATGAGTTTGGCTTCGAAAACTCCAAAATTAGAACCTTGCCTCCAGGTCGAATGACGCGTGCCATCTCTGACAAAGCAAGCTCTTTATGCGTCATGTTCCGAAGACCGAATGCAACACTCACCACATCAAAATGGTGGCTTGGGAAGGGGATTTTTTCGGCGTCCAACTGAATGCATGGGATCGCAAGACCACGATCCAAAAGTCGATCTCGGCCTACGGATAACATAGATGCATTGATATCACTCAACCACACCTCTGCTTCAGGATGATTGCCCCCCTGAGCAGACTGGGCAAATGCGTAAGCAAGGTCGCCGGTTCCACCAGCAATATCTAACACCCGATCACCGGGCTTAACATGAGCCTGAGCAATGGTAAATTTTTTCCAAAGACGATGCAAACCGGCTGACATCAAATCATTCATGATGTCGTACTTTGCAGCTACCGAATGGAAGACCTCGGCAACTTTTTCAGCCTTTTGAGACTCATCAACACTTTGATATCCAAAATGGGTTTTTGACATGCCTAGTGGCCACATCCATGAGATTTACTTGCCATTGAAGCATCACGATCAACCCCAGCAACTTTACAGCGCTCAAGGTAATCGCTCCATAAAGACTCTTGGTTTTCACACAACTCATATAAATAGTCCCAAGAATATAGACCTGAGTCATGACCGTCAGAAAAGGTTGGCTTGATTGCGTAATGACCCACTGGCTCAATGCTTATGATGCCAACGTCTCGTTTACCGGTTTGCAAAACCTCTTGCCCCGGCCCGTGACCGCGTACTTCGGCAGAAGGGGAGTAGACCCGCAAAAACTCGAAGGGCAAACGGTAGTTCTTACCATGCTCGTATTGAAGTTCGAGAACCTTTGAGTTCTCATGCACGATTAAATTGGTTGGAATCATTACACTAATACCCTTTCAATGCCGCCTTGGTTGGCCTTCGTTACGTAACTTTCGAGCCAATTTTCACCCAATAAATGCTTCGCCATTTCAACCACGATGTAATCTGCTTTAGTATCGCTATCGCTATCATAACGCGATAGTCCTTGTAAACACGATGGGCAACTGGTTAGGACTTTAACGTCACCGGTAAAGTTCTTCCTTAAATCGTTAGCACCCTTTTCCATTTCAATTTGCTTGCGATAACGAACTTGCGTTGAAATATCCGGCCGAGTTATTGCCAGGGTACCGGACTCGCCGCAGCAACGCTCGTTCTTAGAAATCGCTGTGCCATCCTCAAGTCGAATCAACTCATTGACTGTCTTCAAAGGATCCTGGAGTTTCATGGGGGTATGGCATGGATCGTGATACATGTATCGTACCCCCTCAACACCCTCAAGTCTTAATCCCTTCTCCAGAAGGTACTCATGAATATCAATGATTCGACAGCCTGGGAAGATTTGATCGAACTGATAGCCTGCTAGTTGGTCGTAACAGGTTCCACAGGAGACCACGACCGTTTTAATATCCAAGTAGTTCAGTGTGTTGGCAACCCGATGAAATAGCACGCGATTATCCGTAATCATTTTCTCGGCTTTATCAAAATCACCATTTCCCTTTTGCGGATAGCCGCAGCATAAATATCCAGGTGGTAATACCGTTTGCACACCTGCATGCCAAAGCATTGCTTGGGTGGCTAAACCTACTTGTGAAAATAGTCGTTCTGAACCACATCCAGGGAAATAAAAAACA
>CANHDS010000004.1 GCA_947459465.1 Burkholderiaceae bacterium
ATACCAGCGGACATCGGCAGCGACATTACTCTTGACCAAGTTCTCGCCGTAGGTGAGGGTACATCGCTTAAAGTAGGCGATCCTTTGGTTAATGGTGCCGCTGTGATGGCTACTGTAGTCTCCCAGGGACGTCACGATAAAGTGAAAATCTTTAAGATGCGGCGTCGTAAGCATTATCAAAAACATCAGGGCCATCGTCAGAATTACACAGAAATTCTGATCAAGTCAATTAAGGCCTGAGTTAGGAGAGAAAGATGGCACAGAAAAAAGGCGGCGGCTCAACACGCAACGGTCGTGACTCCGAATCAAAACGCTTAGGCGTCAAAGTTTATGGCGGTCAAGCAATCAATGCTGGCGGAATTATTGTTCGCCAACGAGGTACTAAAGTTCATCCCGGCGTCAATGTTGGAATGGGTAAAGACCACACTTTATTTGCCTTGATTGATGGGCAAGTAGAATTTGGTGTTAAAGGCGCGATGAAGAAGGCGCAAGTTTCAGTATTACCTCGTTCATAAGCGGCCTGACTGAGATTTCTTTAAACCAAATTAATCAACAGCAACAGGCCTCGCAAATTGCGAGGCCTTTTTATTTATGAAATTCATAGACGAAGCCAAAATCGAAGTAATTGCTGGTAATGGGGGTGCGGGCAGCGCCTCAATGCGACGCGAGAAATTTATCGAGTTTGGTGGCCCTGACGGTGGTGACGGTGGTCGTGGAGGGAGTGTTTATGCAATCGCCGATCGAAATATCAATACGCTGATTGATTATCGGTATTCCAAGACTCATACGGCTAAAAATGGTGAGCCTGGTCGTGGATCCGATTGCTACGGTCGAGCAGGTGATGATATTGAGTTACGGATGCCAGTAGGTACGATTATTGCGGATTTGGAGACCAACGAGTTAATTGCAGACTTAACTAAACACGGTGAGCGAATTTGTCTTGCCCAAGGGGGCGTTGGGGGTTGGGGCAATATTCACTTTAAAAGTAGCACCAACCGCGCTCCGCGTCAGAAGACCAATGGCAAACCAGGCGAGCGCCGCAAGTTAAAGTTGGAGCTAAAAGTTTTGGCTGATGTGGGTTTATTGGGGATGCCCAATGCTGGTAAATCCACTCTCATAACAGCAGTATCCAATGCGCGTCCCAAGATAGCCGATTATCCCTTCACAACCCTTCATCCGAATTTGGGGGTGGTGCGCGTTGGTAACGAGCGCAGCTTTGTGATTGCAGACATACCTGGTTTGATTGAAGGTGCTGCCGAAGGTGCTGGGCTTGGTCATCGGTTTTTAAGGCATCTGCAACGTACCGGCGTGCTGTTGCATCTGGTTGATATTGCCCCTTTTGATGAAAATGTCGATGTGGTTGCTGATGCCAAGGCGATTGTCAATGAACTACGTAAATACGATGAAGCCTTATATCAAAAGCCACGCTGGCTCGTGTTGAATAAGGTCGACATGCTGCAAGCCGAGGAGCGAGACCAGATCGTTACAGACTTCTTAAAGCGCTTTCAGTGGCAAGGCCCAGTATTTGAGGTCTCAGCGCTTACAGGGGAGGGATGCGATCGCCTTTGTTATGCGATTCAGGATTATTTAGACGGTCTTCGTAAAGCTCGCGATATAGAGGAAGAGCGCGCTGAGGACCCCCGCTTTTTAGACGAGTAATAATGATGAAGAAAACGATTTCAGAAGCAAAACGAATTGTTGTGAAGGTTGGATCGACCCTAGTGACCAATAATGGTGAAGGTCTAGATCAAGCTGCAATTGCCACATGGGCAGAACAAGTATCCAGATTGCTAAAGCAGGGCTGCCAGGTGCTGATGGTGAGTTCTGGTGCAATTGCCGAGGGAATGCAGCGTTTAGCTTGGACTCAGCGTCCCCAAGAAATTCATCAATTGCAAGCAGCAGCAGCCGTTGGGCAAATGGGTTTGGTTCAAGTTTACGAATCATGCTTTGCTAAATTTGGGGTGCATACTGCACAAGTTCTTTTGACCAACGCCGACTTAGCTAATGATGAACGCAATGCAAATGCGAAGGCAACGTTGCAAACGCTATTAGCCTTAGGTGTTGTACCAATTATTAATGAGAACGATACGGTTGTTACCGATGAAATTAAATTTGGTGATAACGATAGCTTAGCGGCGCTCGTCGTTAATTTGGTGCATGCCGATGCCCTAGTAATTTTGACCGATCAGGGCGGTTTATTTACAGCCGATCCTCGAAAAGATGCCGCTGCCAAGATGGTCGATTATGCAATTGCTGGTGACCCTGCCTTAGAGCGCATGGCAGGGGGCACAGGAAGCGATTTAGGTAAAGGTGGAATGCTAACCAAAGTATTAGCTGCGAAAACAGCGGTACAAACAGGAGCTAGTACTGTAATCGCTTCAGGTCGTGAGCCCAATGTCTTAGTACGCCTCTATCAAGGCGAGTCGATAGGAACCTTGCTGAGCAGATCCAATTAACGAATGGTTGATTGCTCGGCTTCTGATCCGACAGGAGCGGTGATCCCCAAAAAGTTATTGGGATCAAGAGACTTCACTACCTTGGCATAACTCTTTTCTTGGGTAGCCAGATTACAAAAAGCACCCTGGGCTAAGGCTGCCTGATACCGATTCGGAACATTATCTTTAATGGCTAACCAACTGCCCAATGGATTCGCTCGCCATTGTTGATTGGTTTCAAGAGTGCCATATAAGCGCCATTGAAAGGTATCACACCGAATTCCTTCAAAGTAAGCATTCTGCCCACCACTGGGGTTCGTAATTACAACAATGTATCGTGTGACTCCATCGTTGCCAATTTTGATCGATTCGGTATCGACAGCAAATTTGAAAATCGTCGTTTGTGATACAGAAAAGGGTACAAGGTATTTTTTATTGGGTGGATTGAGAGGCATGAGGGTATTACCCTCTTTGAAAACCGTTGGCGCATAAGGGTCAGTGCCATCCGCTAAGGGATCAGAGAAGCAAGCACTCAGGACTAGGACTGGCAAAGTAAGTAACGAAAGCCAGAGTTTATTCATGAGGAGTGTGAGGCGTGCAGCGGAGCCCCCCAGACTAATTGTTGCATTTGGTTGGTGGCCGCAATAAATCTGGCAAGTTCAGAGAGTGCCAGTTGATACACTTCACGTTTGAAATCAATCACGGTATCAAGCTCAATCCAATATGGATGCCAGCGCCAGGCATCAAATTCAGGATGACCTGTAGCTCGAAGCTGAATCTCATGGTCTTGTCCAAGCATTCTGAGTAGGAACCAAATTTGTTTTTGTCCTTTATAGGCGACACGTTGTTGACGATGATTTATTTGGCGTCTCAAGAACTCCTCGGGTACATCGTACCGAATCCAATCTCGGGTGCGTCCGATGATCTCGACATGATGAGGAAAAAGACCAACTTCCTCATGGAGTTCGCGATACATAGCTTGCTCGGGACTCTCCCCATGCGCAATTCCCCCTTGCGGAAATTGCCAAGAGTGTTGTCCAATTCGTTTGCCCCAAAATACTTCGTTGCGCGCATTAAGGAGAACGATACCAACATTAGGTCGATAGCCTTCGCGGTCAAGCATAATCGTACCTTTTAGCCCCTAATCTTTAATCCTTTAAAATCAACGATTTGATTATAGTCACTCATGAAAGCTTCACAAACCTTTCTTGCAACCCTGAAAGAGGCACCAGCGGATGCCGAAATCGTGTCCCATCAATTGATGGTGCGGGCTGGCCTCATTCGTAAATTAAGTGCCGGGATTTATAACTATCTCCCTCTCGGGCTCAAGGTAATTCGTAAGGTCGAGAACATCATTCGTGAAGAAATGAATCGTGCTGGAGCGGTCGAACTTTTAATGCCGATCGTTCAGCCTGCTGAGTTGTGGCAAGAGACAGGTCGATGGGAAAAAATGGGTCCTGAGTTGTTGCGGATAAAAGATCGCCATGAGCGCGATTACCTGATCCAGCCAACATCTGAAGAGGTAATTACTGATCTTGCGCGCTCGGAGATCAGAAGCTATAAGCAGCTACCAGTTAATTTTTATCAAATCCAGACAAAGTTTCGTGATGAGCGTCGCCCTCGTTTCGGAATCATGCGGGGTCGAGAATTCAGCATGAAAGATGCCTATTCATTCGATCGCGATCAGGCGGGTATGAAAAAATCCTATGCCCTCATGTTTGATGCCTATGTGCGAATTTTTCAACGTATGGGCTTGCAGTTCCGAGCCGTTGCTGCTGATAATGGCGCGATTGGAGGGTCTGGTAGTCAAGAGTTTCATGTGATTGCCGATACGGGTGAAGACGCAATTGTTTATTGCCCCAATTCGGATTACGCAGCAAATCTCGAAGCAGCCGAATCCGTTTCTCTAATTACACAGCGAGCCGCCCCAAAAGAAAGTATGAAAAAAGTGGCAACTCCAGATCAAAAGCGTTGTGAGGATGTTGCGAAGTTTCTCAAGATTAGTCTATCCCACACCATTAAATCCTTAGTGTTAGCAGTTGATCAAGAAGTAGGATCCGCCAAATTATTTATGCTGTTGCTACGCGGTGATCATGAGCTAAATGAAATCAAGGTTAATAAAATTGCTGGCTTGAGCGCGTTCCGCTTTGCCACCGATGCTGAAATCCTGGCAGCGTGCGATTCTCCAGTGGGTTACTTAGGCCCAGTTGGTTTGCCAGCTTCAGTTCAAGTGATTGCCGATCGCACCGTAGCAAATATGAGCGACTTTGTCTGTGGTGCCAATGCCGAAGGCTACCACTTAACTGGCGTTAATTGGGGGCGCGATGTTCCTGAGCCACTGGTAGCGGATATTCGCAATGCAGTGGCTGGTGATCCATCTCCAGATGGTAAGGGCACCCTCGAGATTTGTCGTGGTATTGAAGTGGGCCATGTCTTTCAATTGGGAACCCGATATTCAGAAGCGATGAAGTGTACTTACCTTGACGAAAACGGCAAAGCTCAGCCGATGGTGATGGGCTGTTACGGAATTGGTGTGACCCGTTTATTGGGTGCTGCGATTGAGCAGGGTCACGACGAGCGCGGAATTGTTTGGCCGATTTCCATGGCGCCATTTGAGGTCGTAATTTGTCCAGTGGGCTACGATAAATCCGATGTAGTGCGCGAGGCTGCTAACCATTTGCACCAAGAGCTTCTTGCAGCGGGTATCGATGTTGTTTTGGATGATCGTGGCGAGCGTCCGGGCGCCATGTTCGCGGATTGGGAGTTGATTGGCGTTCCTTATCGGGTTGTGATTGGCGAGCGCAGTCTCAAAGAAGGTCAGGTCGAGTTTCAGGGGCGACGCGATAATGCCGCTCAATTAATACCTTTGAAGTCAATTGCGCAAACGATCATTACTACGATTAACACCGTAAAAAATAATTTAATTTAAGTTCTATTTTTTGAACAGCCCGCCAAGTCCTCTGGTGGCTCCACGGGCAGCAAGCGAGCTCATCATTTTGGCCATCTTGCCGCCTTTCATTTGCTTCATCATGCCTTGCATTTGTTCAAATTGCGCCAAGAGGCGATTGACCTCTTGAACTTGTACGCCAGCACCAGCAGCAATTCGACGTTTGCGACTTGCCTTTAATAGCTCGGGCTTCGCACGCTCTTGCGGAGTCATACTATCAATGATCCCTTGCATATGCTTCATTTGCTTATCGGCCATTCCCAAGTTAGCTTTGCTCGCTTGCTGCGCAATTTGACTGGGTAATTTATCTAGCAGATTGGCCATACCGCCCATGTTCTGCATTTGCTTAATTTGCTCTCGGAAGTCACCAAGATCAAAACCACCCTTTTGTATTTTGTTGGCGATCTTTTGAGCTTGTTCAACATCGACATTTTGCTGGGCTTGCTCAACCAGGGCCAAGATATCGCCCATACCCAATATACGGTTAGTCATGCGTCCCGCATCGAATGCCTCAAGCCCATCCATTTTTTCTGCAACGCCAATAAACTTGATGGGCACACCGGTAATGTGACGCACTGACAGCGCTGCACCGCCGCGGGAATCGCCATCCAGTTTCGTGAGAATGACGCCGCTTAGGGGTAATGCCTCATGAAAAGCTCGCGCCGTATTAACAGCGTCTTGACCGAGCATGGCATCCACTACAAAGAGGGTTTCAATCGGCTTCACACCAGCGTGTAACGATTTGATCTCTTGCATCATTTGCTCGTCAATGCCTAAGCGACCTGCCGTATCAACGATTAAAACGTCGTGATAATGGCGCTTAGCCCAATCAAGTGCGGCATTTGCGATGTCAATGGGTTTTTGATCAGGCGAGCTTGGAAAGAAGTCCGCTCCAACTTGGGCGCTGACGGTCTTTAATTGTTCGATTGCAGCCGGACGGTATACGTCACACGAGACTGTTAGAACTTTTTTCTTTAATTTTTCTTGTAAAAACTTAGCGAGTTTAGCCGCGGACGTCGTTTTGCCAGCCCCTTGCAAACCGGCCATCAAGATGACCGCAGGGGGTTGGGTAGCCAGATTTAATTTGCCAGCATCTTCTTGATCCCCGCCCATAATGAGGGCCAGCTCACGTTGCACGACTCCCACCAAGGCTTGACCAGGAGTTAGGCTGCCCACCACATCCTCACCGAGAGCCTTGAACTTGATTTGCTCCATGAGGCTCTTTACAACCGGTAAAGCCACGTCTGCCTCGAGCAATGCGAGACGAATCTCGCGTAGCATATCCGCAGTATTGCTTTCCGTGAGGCGAGCTTGGCCGCGCATGGTTTTAACCACACGACTTAAGCGGTCGGTCAGATTCTCAAGCATTTATCGATTAGACTTTCGAAATGACTATTTTAGGTTACTCGGGATTTGGCTGGCTGCCTTCCTTACTTTATTTTCTGTTGATTATTGTTTTGGGCTATCGCGATCAAAAGCGTCCTGAAACCCCATTTTTTATCGGCTTGGTCCAAATTTTGATTTTGATTGTTTTGATCATTCACGGAATCCTTCTGTATGAGTCTATTTTTAATGGTGAGCGCTTTGTGTTTGGCTTCGCCCAAGATCTGTCATTGATGGCTTGGGTAGGGCTTAGTTTTTATTGGATTCAAAGCTTTTTCTTGCCAATTTCAAGCTTACGGTTGATGACCATCAGTATGGCGATGTTTTGTGCAATCTTGCCTGACCTTTTTCCAGGGTCAGTCATTTCTCAGCGGGCCGTATCTGATCCTTGGTTTAAGGCTCACTTTATTGTCGCAACCTTTGCGGTAGGCTTTTTTAGCTTAGCAGCAATGTTGGCGGTTTTAATGAACCTACAAGATCGCGCATTGCGCAAGGGAATGGCCAACGGCATGGGCGGCGCCCCAACTTGGATTGAGAGTTTGCCGCCATTATTAACGATGGAGAGTTTCCTTTTTCGGCTACTCTATGTAGGTTATGTGCTTTTGAGTATGACGGTTTTCTCGGGTTTATTTTTTTCACAAGAGCTATTCGGTAAGCCACTGGTTTTTGACCATAAAACGGTGTTTGCACTCTTGTCGTGGCTTTTATTTAGCGGTTTAGTGGTTGCGCGCCTACGCGTTGGTTTACGCGGACCAACAGCAGTGCGCTGGGTCTTGGGAGGATTTTTAGCCTTACTTTTGACCTATGCGGGTACGCGTTTTGTGGCCGAAGTGATCTTACAGAGAACTTAATCTTGCTGAAATGGATTTTGCTAGGCTTGGGGTTGGCCTTTGCCTATTGGTGGTTGGTGGTTAAGAAAAAGCGGGATCTAGAAAAGCCTTTGGAGCCGAAGTCAGCTCCGCCTTCTCAGTTAAAGCCAAAGCGCATGGTTTCTTGCTCGTATTGTGATCTCCATCTACCAGAAGATGATGCCATTGCATGGGATGGTCGCTATTATTGCTGCGCTGATCATCGCGATAGCCTAAGTCAAAAGGGCTGGTGGGGTAAGGCTTTGTGGCGAGCTTCTCCAAATTTTGACGAGCGACCTACCCAAATCAAGCCAGATTTGGTGGTCATTCACCACATCAGTTTGCCGCCTGGTCAATTTGGGCGCAGTTACATCGTTGATTTTTTTCAAAATAGGCTAGATCCTCACGCCCACCCTTATTTTGAGCAAATTGCTCACCAAAAAGTTTCAAGCCATTTTTTGATTGACCGAGATGGGCAACTAGTTCAACTGGTGTCGGTTCATAAGCGGGCTTGGCATGCAGGAGCATCGCAGTTTTTTGAGCGACAGAGCTGTAATGATTTCTCCATCGGCATCGAGTTGGAAGGTGATGGAGAATCAGCTTTTACAAACGAGCAATATGTATCACTTACTCAGCTGATTGCTTTATTAGAAAAAAATTTCCCGGCCATACGTTTTGCTGGGCATAGCGACATTGCACCCGAACGCAAGACCGATCCAGGCAAATCATTTGATTGGGTGCGATTACAACGTTTAGCGAATTTGAGCAAGGAGCAACTGCCTTTTGGGGTTGAGTCTCGCTAGCTGTTTCTTCATCGGGTGAGCGTACGCTTACATCACTTTTTTTTGAAGATTTCGTTTCTGTCAAAAATAGGGAAATTACTAATAAATTGTGTAAAAAAGGACTTACCAAATTTAAAATATTTACCTATACTTAGTATCTAGATCGATTCAAAACCACTATATCTAGTGTTTTTGTTAAAAATTTGTCTTTTTTCTAATAAATACATATATATAGCAGGAGCAATATGACTTTCGCCGATCCTCAAGCAGCTGGCCAATCAGGAATCATGAGTCAAGGAGGCGTTAGCCCCGTCGGTAACATGACCCAAACCCCATCTGCAAACTATGTGGCTGGCGGCGTGGGTCTTGCTCAAACCACCCAGCTCTCGGACTACAAAATTATTCGCCGTAATGGTTCGGTAGTGGCTTTTGAGCCCTCCAAAATTGCAATTGCGGTCACCAAAGCCTTTTTAGCAGTTAATGGCGGTCAGGGGGCGGCTTCAGCGCGGATTCGTGAGCAAGTCGAACAATTGACCCAGAATGTTGTGCGCGCACTATTGCGTAGCCGACCCAATGGCGGAACTTTCCATATCGAAGATATTCAGGATCAGGTCGAATTAGCTTTGATGCGTAGTGGCGAGCATAACGTTGCTCGAGCATATGTGCTTTACCGCGAAAAGCGTAATCAAGAACGCGCCGCGCAGCAAAGCGCTGCCCAAGAGCAAGTTGCGGACCCTAGCTTACCTTCCGTTCAAGTGAACGACAACGGTGTTACAAAGCCCCTTAACGTTGCCGCTCTCCGTAGCGTCATTGAGGCAGCATGTGAAGGCCTTGGTAATCATATTGATGCCAGCCCCATCATGACCGAGACCATCAAGAATCTCTATGATGGCGTTCCGATGGCTCAGGTTTATGATTCAGCCATTTTGGCATCGCGCACTCTGATCGAGAAAGACCCTGCGTATAGCCAGGTGACCGCTCGTATTTTGATGCATGTGATTCGTAAGGAAATTCTGGGGCGCGAGGTCTTGCAAGGCGATATGCAGTCTGAGTATCCAAACTATTTCCCCCAATTTATTCGTAAGGGCATTGAGGCGGAACTATTGGACCCCCGCCTTTTAGAGTTTGATCTGAGCAAAATCTCGGCAGCGCTCAATGCCGAGCGGGATTTGCAATTTAATTATTTAGGCCTCCAAACCCTCTACGATCGTTATTTCTTGCACATTGAAGACCATCGGATTGAAATGCCCCAGGCATTTTTCATGCGCGTGGCAATGGGCTTGGCTTTAAATGAGCCAGAGCGTGAGCGCCGTGCGATTGAGTTTTATGAGGTTCTCTCGACCTTTGACTTCATGTCAAGCACCCCAACGCTGTTTAACTCAGCAACCCTACGCTCGCAGCTATCGAGCTGCTATCTCACCACGGTGGATGATGATTTAGACGGTATTTACGAGGCCTTGAAAGAGAATGCCTTGTTATCGAAGTTTGCTGGTGGTTTGGGAAATGACTGGACTAATGTGCGCGCCTTGGGTAGCCATATTAAGGGAACCAATGGCAAGTCGCAGGGCGTTGTTCCCTTCCTAAAGGTTGTGAACGACACAGCGGTAGCTGTGAATCAAGGCGGTAAGCGTAAAGGGGCGGTCTGCGCTTATTTGGAAACCTGGCACCTCGATATTGAGGAGTTCTTGGAGCTTCGTAAGAATACGGGCGATGATCGCCGCCGTACCCACGACATGAATACCTCTAACTGGATCCCCGATTTGTTTATGAAGCGGGTGATGGAGAATGGTGAGTGGACCTTATTCTCGCCATCGAACACACCTGATTTGCATGATAAGTACGGAAAAGCCTTTGAGCAGGCCTACATTGCCTATGAAAAGCGTGCTGAGGCTGGAGAAATTAAGCCAGCGAAGAAGATTCCTGCGGTTCAGTTGTGGCGCAAGATGTTGGCTATGTTGTTTGAGACCGGACATCCTTGGATTACCTACAAGGATCCTTGTAATATTCGTAGCCCTCAGCAACACGTAGGCGTGGTTCATTCATCTAATTTATGCACCGAGATCACGCTTAACACCAACGAGACTGAGATTGCTGTTTGTAATCTGGGTTCAGTTAACCTCACCGCCCATATGACCACGGATGCTAACGGTCAGATGGTCCTCAACCATGCCAAGCTGAAAAAGACGATTCAGACGGCGATGCGCATGCTCGACAACGTGATAGATATCAATTACTACGCGGTTGCCAAGGCTCGTAACTCGAATATGAAGCATCGACCAGTCGGTCTTGGAATTATGGGTTTTCAGGATTGCTTGCATATGCAGCGCATTCCATATGCCAGTGAGGCAGCGGTTAAATTTGCGGATACCTCGATGGAAGCAGTTTGCTACTATGCCTATCAGGCATCCAGTGAGCTTGCCAAAGAGCGTGGCACCTATAGCAGTTACCAGGGATCGCTTTGGGATCGCGGCATTTTGCCCCAAGATACCCTTAAGATGCTTCAAGAGGAGCGCGGCGGCTACGTCGAGGTGGATCAGTCAAGCACCATGGATTGGAATGCTTTGCGTGCCCAGATCAAGCAATATGGAATGCGTAACTCCAATTGCGTAGCGATTGCTCCAACCGCAACCATTTCAAATATTATTGGTGTGTCAGCTTGCATCGAGCCTACTTTCCAGAATTTGTTTGTGAAATCGAACCTATCAGGCGAGTTCACGGTGGTGAATGACTATTTAGTGCGGGATTTGAAAGATCGCGGGCTTTGGGATGAGGTCATGATTGCAGATTTGAAGTACTTTGACGGGACTTTGTCCAAAATTGATCGCATTCCGCAAGATCTACGAGATTTATATGCTACTGCTTTCGAGGTTGAGCCAAGTTGGTTGGTTGAGGCTGCCTCTCGCCGCCAGAAGTGGATTGATCAAGCGCAATCACTGAACATCTACATGGCCGGTGCATCAGGTAAGAAATTAGACGATACGTATAAGTTAGCCTGGATTCGCGGTTTGAAAACAACCTATTACCTCCGGACCATGGCGGCGACCCATGTTGAGAAATCAACGGTCGCTACCGGTCAGCTCAACGCGGTTTCCAGCGGAGCGGGCGCTGCCGCAGGAGCGGTCGCCGCAGATGGCCCTGTTTGCACCTTGCGTCCAGGCGATCCAGGGTTTGAGGAATGCGAAGCGTGCCAATAATCTTTATTAGAACAATAGAACAAGTACGAATTAGGAGAAGAGTATGTTGAACTGGGACGAAGAAGTGGCGCCAGCACTTGCTAAAGCAGGTTTTGTGCCACCACCCTCACCAATGGCGGTTCCGCCTGTGCAGGCCGCTCCTGTCGCTGATCAGGTTGCTGTCCCTTCTCCGGTGCAAGCAGTTCCAAAACCAGCGGCTGATGCCACAGAGCGTCGAGTGAACGTGGCCGATAAGCGAGTCATCAATGGTACGACCGATGTTAACCAGTTGGTTCCTTTTAAGTACAAGTGGGCCTGGGAAAAGTATTTGGCAGGCTGCGCAAACCATTGGATGCCCCAAGAAATCAATATGAATCGTGATATTGCTCTGTGGAAAGATCCTAATGGACTCACAGAAGATGAGCGACGGATTATTAAGCGTAACTTGGGCTTTTTTGTGACCGCTGATTCGTTGGCAGCCAATAACATCGTATTAGGAACCTATCGCCAGATCACCGCTCCTGAGTGCCGCCAGTATTTATTGCGCCAGGCTTTTGAAGAGGCCATCCATACCCATGCCTATCAGTACATTGTCGAGTCTTTGGGTCTGGATCAGGCAGAAATCTTTAATGCTTACCATGAGGTCCCATCGATTCGGGATAAAGATGAGTTCTTGATCCCATTCATTGATGTGCTGACAGACCCTGCCTTTAAGACCGGAACTCTGGAAAACGACCAAAAATTATTGCGTTCCCTGATTGTTTTTGCTTGCGTGATGGAAGGTTTGTTCTTTTATGTTGGTTTTACGCAAATCCTCGCGATGGGCCGTCAAAACAAAATGACGGGCTCTGCTGAGCAGTATCAATACATCTTGCGCGATGAGTCGATGCACTGCAATTTTGGGATTGATTTGATCAACCAAATCAAGCTGGAGAACCCGCAGCTATGGACTTCTGCGTTTAAAGAAGAGATTCGGAGCATCTTCGAAAAAGCGGTTGAATTGGAGTATCGCTATGCCGAAGATACGATGCCAAGAGGGGTGCTTGGACTCAATGCTCCAATGTTCAAAAGTTACCTTCGCTTCATCTGTAATCGTCGTTGCATGCAAATAGGACTTGACGCAATGTATCCAAATGAAGAGAATCCATTTCCATGGATGTCAGAAATGATAGATCTGAAAAAAGAGAGAAACTTTTTTGAGACCAGAGTAATTGAGTATCAAACCGGTGGTGCGCTGAGTTGGGAGTAACAAAAAGCTAGACCAGCGCTTCCTCCGGCAATATAGGAGATAGTTCGGTTGATTAGTATTTGCAGTCACTTGAAACTGGCAAAAATGCGAAAACCCTTGCAACAGGGTGACCGGGCCTTCTTCCCAATTTTTTCTACCCTCTTTGAAAAGCTGCTTCCCGCAAGGGCCGCAGCTTTTTTTCCAGGATTCATTAGCGTGCAGCATTCTGTAGTAAGCCGCGCGCCGATGAATAGCTCGCTCGTTTCCCATGCTGCACCGCAAGGTGTGTCTTGGAGTAATGGTCGGGTTTTCTTAATCAGTAGTTTGTTCTAATCCTCACACGTGAAGGAGAATCACTATGGCAATCGCCAAAAAGAAGTCTGCTGCAAAGAAACCAGCTGCTAAGAAAAAAGTAGCTGCTAAGAAACCAGCTGCTAAAAAAGCAGCCAAGAAGCGCCCAGCTGCTAAAAAAGCAGCAAAGCGCCCGGCTGCTAAAAAAGCAGCGAAGAAGCCTGCCGCTAAAAAAGCTGCTAAGAAAAAAGTAGCCAAAAAGCGTCCTGCTGCTAAAAAGAAAAAAGCTGCCAA
>CANHDS010000005.1 GCA_947459465.1 Burkholderiaceae bacterium
ATCTGGCCATAAGTGACATCACCAGTAACCTCAGCACCGTCATGCAACTCAACTCGCTCCGTGCAATAAATATTTCCGGTTACCTTACCGGCTATAAAAATCCGGTAGGCATAAATATCGCCTTGTACTGAGCCAGATTTACCTATTGCAATACTCACATTGTTATCTTGGGATGCCTCAACATTACCGATGACTTTACCGTCAATGCGTAAACTAGTTGAAGAGACCAAGCGCCCATGTACCTCCGTGAATTCATCAACGATGGTTCCAAACGATTCTTTTGATGGAGCCGACGATTTAATGGATGAACTTTTACTAAACATGCTGCCTCCAGTTGATTGGGGTGTATTTAATGTAACACACCCCAGTCCCTCGCTTAATGCTTCATATGCCCTGATCCAGCGCTGATTTCACGCACCGGCACTTTGATTTCAACCTCACCCGCTTTCTGAAATTTCAGCTTGACGGGGACCGCCTCGCCTGCTTTTAAGGGTGACTTGATATCCATGAACATCAGATGTAAACCACCTGGTTTTAGCTCAACAGAGCCATTGGCTGGTACGTCAATTACTTTAACCTCGCGCATTTTCATGACGTTGCCATCCATTGCCATGGTATGCAATTGCATCTCACCAGCCACAGGCGAGCTTGCGGCAATCAATTGATCGGCAGCTCCCTTATTTTCAATCTTCATAAATCCACCCGCAGCCTTTTGCCCTGGGGCCGTCGCACGCGCATAGGGGTTCTCAATCTTCAGTTGCCCAAGTCGATACTCAGGATTCTTCATATCGTTGTGTGCCAAAGAGTAGCCTGAGAATGTGATCAGAGCACTTGCTGTCACTGCTTGTAAAAAGTTGATGTTCATATAAATCCTTTCTTTAATGTTTACCATGTCATTGTTTTGGTGCCATCTTTAAATAATGCGTCACCGGTTACTTTAGGGGAGCCCATCTTGATACCTGGTAGCACGTCGTTTGGGCTAAATCCATAATGCTTTAAACACAAGGGGCACATAATGACATTACCCCCTTTTGCAATGATCTCTTGAAGCATTTTTTGCTGATCAGCATACTTGTCAGCACCTGATTTAACGCCAACAAATACACCTTGATCGCTCAGAAAAATACTTAAGGGATGCCCGTTTTCGTTATGATGCTTTCCGAAATTGAATGCCATCGTGGCCCGATGAGGCTCGCTACTCGTGAGGCTAATAAAAAGTGGGTCATTGGGTCCTGCAAACGCTGACAAACTAAATGCTGCTAGGATCACAACCAACCATGACCGCATAAATTGAATCTTCATGCCTTAACTCCATGAATAACTTCGCAATAGGGGCAACGAAGCCCCGCCATTGAACTTACGTGCGCGTATTCTGAGGAGGCCCCTGAGAAGGAAGCTTGACCCAGGCATAAAGAGTTTTGGTGGACTCCAAATACAAACTAGGGATCAATGGTGGTGCAAAAGGAATTGCAAATTCAAGGTTGCTTAAAAGCTTAAGCAGTGCCAGGGACTGCGCTACGCAGTTGGGGCAGTCATTTAGGATACCGGTCGGCTCATCGGCTCCCAGGTTAATGGTTTGCTTTGAACCGTCGACCACACAAAGTTCCATGGTGAGAAAATTTCCATTGGCTGATTGGAAAAAAGCTTGTGCAAGCGATGGAGTAAAAATACTCCATGAAAATACAAGAGCGCAAAGCCAATGGATCAAGTTTTGATGGGAAAAACGCATCTCGTCATTTTATCTAGAATCGTTCGAGATAAAGAAAGGGGGCTTGCGCCCCCTTTTATTAGTTTATGCAGCTGCCTTTTGAGATCTCAATTTCGAGATTAATGGCCAGAACAGCAAGATCAATGCAAGTGCTGTAATCGTACCAACCAGATAGTTCGAAAAGAAAATCCCCAAACTACCCTGCGATACCAACATCGCTTGACGGAACGAATCCTCAGCGCGATCACCCAACACGAGAGCCAGAACCATGGGCGCCATTGGGTAATCGAGTTTCTTGAAGAGGTAGCCCAAAACTCCAAAGCCCAACATCAGCCACACATCGAACATCGCATTATTCACAGTAAACGCACCAACCGCACAAATAACGATGATGACCGGTGCAATGATTGAGAATGGAATTCTTAAGATTGAGGCGAAGATTGGTACGCAGGTCAGTACCACAAACAGACCGGCAATGTTACCCAAATACATACTCGCAATTAAGCCCCAAACAAAGTCTGGCTTCTCAACAAATAAGAGTGGGCCTGGCTGCAAGCCCCAGATAAGGAGGCCGCCTAATAGAACAGCAGCAGTTGGTGAGCCCGGAATACCTAAGGAGAGCATGGGTAGCAAAGCTGCGGTACCAGCGGCGTGAGCGGCAGTCTCAGGGGCAACAATACCCTCCATTTCACCCTTACCAAAATTATTTTTATTTTTAGCCATTTGCTTTGCAACCCCATAGCTCATAAATGAAGCAGGGGTTGCTCCACCAGGGGTAATACCCATCCAGCAACCAATCAAGCAGCTACGCAGCGATGTTGCCCAGTATTTAGGTAATTGTGCCCAGGTTTCAAGAACAACTTTAGCTTTGATCTTAGCGCTCTTACCTGAGAACTTAAGACCCTCTTCCATCGATTGCAAAATTTCACCAATACCAAAGAGGCCGATCACCGCGATTAAGAAATCGAAGCCGCGCATTAACTCAGATGATCCAAAGGTTAAGCGTAACTGACCAGTAACAGTATCCATTCCAACAGCAGCCAACGCAAAGCCGAGCATCATTGCTGATAGAACTTTAAAAGGCGAGCCCTTATTCATTCCGACAAAGCTACAGAATGTTAGTAAGTAAACAGCAAAAAATTCAGGCGGCCCAAACTGTAATGCAAATTTGGCAACTAGCGGGGCTAGGAACGTGATCACAACGACCGCAAACACCGCACCGATACACGATGAGGTAAAGGCGGCAGTGAGTGCCTCACCCGCTTTTCCATTTTGCGCCATCGGATAACCGTCAAAAGTGGTAGCGACGGACCACGGCTCGCCTGGAATATTGAACAGAATGGAAGTAATCGCACCACCGAATAGTGCGCCCCAATAAATACTAGAGAGCATGATGATCGCTGAAGTTGGCGACATCGTAAACGTTAATGGCAACAAAATTGCAATGCCATTAGCGCCGCCCAAGCCAGGCAATACGCCAATAATGACTCCTAGAATCACTCCAATCAACATCAACAAGATGTTGTAGGGTGACAATGCGACAGCAAAGCCTCCAAATAGCGCGTTAATTTCTTCCACGTTTGCTCCTTTTATTCAATCTTGTAGGTGGATGCCTTGCTTATTTCAAGCCAAAAATAGCCAATGGATTAAAAAGCGAACCATGTGGCAATGGAATTTGGAACCAAAACTCAAACATCATATAAAGGACAATGCTGACACCTAGTCCAACGGCAAGTGCTTTCCATAATGCATACTTTCCAAGCCGCACCATGAAAACGGCGATGTAGGCCACACTAGCTACATAGATTCCAATGAGCTGCACGCCGAGGACGAAGAGAGCGGCGGGGAATAGAACGGCCATCACTTGCCGAAAGGGCTCTTTCTCAACAAATGTTTCGCTAGCAAGCTCTTTTGCACGAATCGACTGAATCAAAGTCACAGAACTACAGATCAGAATAATGAGGCTGATGTAAAAGGGAAAGTACCCTGCCTCGGGGCCATCACTGCCCCACTTGGCACCAAGCTTAAGACTTCCCACCATCACCACAACGCCAACTACGATAAACATCAGTGCGGTGATGATATCCATCGTGCGTACGCTTACGACTGAATCATGATTTGAATTCTCTGACATTCTTCACTCTTCTCTTATTTAATTACTAAAAAAATAAGACCTCACCATGAGGTCTTATTTCATCACCAACAATTACTTCGCAATAAAACCAGCTTCTCTCATCAACTGTGCATGCTGGGTATCAGCCTTCTCAAGCCAATTCCTAAATTCATTACCAGTCATAAAAGTTTGGTTAAATGCACCATCAGCCATAAACTTCTTCCACTCGGGTGTCTCACGGACCTTTTTGAACAAGTCCACATAGAAATCCACCTGTGCTTGAGTCACACCGGGTGGCATGAAAATACCGCGCAACATCACATAATCAGTATTCACACCAACTTCACGACAGGTTGGAACATCATTCCACGATTGAGTCGCTGTGATTTTCTCTTTATATGGCATACGCTGTGTATCAAATACACACTGAGCAGTTAAAGTGCCAGCACGCCACTGAGCAACCGCTTCAATCGGGTTATTCACGGTGGAGTCAACGTGATTACCTACCAACTGAACTGCGACAGCACCACCACCGGCAAATGGAATATAAGTGAATTTGGTACCAGTTGCTTTTTCGAGGGCCACTGTGATGATTTGGTCTTCTTGCTTGGAGCCTGTACCGCCCATTTTGAACTTACCAGGTCCCGCAGCTTTAGCGGCGTCGATGTAGTCTTTAGCAGACTTATAACCTTTTCCGGTATTGGTCCACAACACAAATTGATCAAGTGCCAACATCGCCACTGGTGTCATATCTTGCCATTTGAAAGGCACACCGGTCGCGCGTGGGGTGGTGAAAAGGTTGGATAAAGTGATAATGATCTTATGGGGATCACCTTTAGCTTCCTTGATTGCCAGATAACCTTCAGCACCTGCACCAGCTCCCTTATTTACAGGAATCATGGACTGCTTCATCAAATTATTCTTGGAAATAATTCCCTGAATCATTCGAGCCATCTGATCAGCACCACCACCAGGACCGGCAGAGATAATGAATTCAACAGGTTTTGTTGGCTCCCACTTCGCCTGAGCGTGAGCGGTTGTGGTGGCAGCAAAACCCGCCATCAACGCAACACTCAATAGGGTGGACTTGAATTTCAAACGCATGGCTGCTCCTCCAAAAAGTTTTTCAAAGTATTAAGATTGTTATGTGACAACTTTATTGACTAATTCTTCAATAAAAGATTTAGACAAAAATTGACAGACATCAACAAACGAAAATTTTCACATAAGTAAAACCCGTACTGACTAGTGAAAACCCGTACTTTAGGCACTTATTTAGGGATTCATTTGGTGCCGGAAATAGGAATCGAACCTACGACCTTCGCATTACGAATGCGCTGCTCTACCAACTGAGCTATTCCGGCATAAATCCTGCCAATCTGGTTACGTCAAGGCGTTGATTTTATCCCAGCAAAATCAATGTCTTTATGAGCCGCTGGGAATCGGGCTGGCCAGTGCTTTGGAGACAACCTCGCGTACATCGGGTGAAAGGCGGTGAACCGCTGATACCCGCTCCAAAGCAGCCCTCATTGGCTTTTGATAGCGAGGAGCAAACTGACGCCAACGGTCTAAACCACGAGCTAACCTTGCCGCCACCTGGGGATTAATCTCATCAAGTGCAATGACTTGCTCGGCCCAAAAGGCATACGTTGCACCATCGGCCAGATGAAATCCACCGGGGTTACTCAAGCAAAATGCATGAATTAGGCTTCGTACCCGATTGGGATTACTCATCTGAAAAGCGGGATGCTGCATTAACTCCTGAACATGACCAAGCACTGAAGATCCAGCAACTTCTGGCGGACGCATCGCTTGCAAAGCAAACCATTTATCCACGACGAGCGGATCTTCGGCAAAGCGCTGATAAAAATCCCCTAGGGCATTTTCAGCATGGGGAGCACCAACCATCACTAGGGCCTGTAATGCAGCAAAACGATCAGTCATATTGTTTGCTAGCTCATATTGCTCTTCGGCTCGCTCATACCAATAACTATCCTTGGTTTCTAAGAGCATCATCAGCGCATCATTTTTGAGTGCGCGCCGACCCATGCTCTTGGCATCTGGGATGTAAGTAGCTGAGGTTTGTAATGAGCGATAGGTGCTCTCCCAATCGGATTTCAGGGCATTCGCCAGGGTTGACTTAAAACCTCTACGCGCCCAATGTAATTTCTGAGGATCAACCGATTGCACCTGCTCGTATAAATAAGTTTCGGCTGGTAGCGTAAAGAGGAGTTGCTTAAAAGCAAGATCCAGTTTTGGATCAACTAATAATCCGCGATACGCACGTAGTAACTGCTCGTTCGGCTTTCGGCCTGCCAAAATGAATTGCTGGGCTAGCTTTTGCACGGCCTCCCACCGATTAAACGAATCCGTTTCGTAAGCCATGAGAGCAAGAAGCTCGGACTCGCTCTGCTCATGTTCCATCACAATCGGCGCCGAGAAATCCCGGTTGATTGAAAGTACGGGTTTGGCAGGAATTTGTTTCACGACCCAGGTTTGCTCCGGTTGAGTGAGCTCCAGCAATACTTCCTGACCAAAATACTTGGCCTCCTTTGAAGTGATTACTGCATCCGCTTCAAATAACAAGCTAGCTTTCAATGGAATATGAAATGGCTTTTTTGTTCTTTGCCCAGCAGTCGGCGGGCAAGATTGTTTCAGGGTCAAACGATATTCTTGCTTACGAGAATCAAATTGCTCCTTGACTCGAACCCGTGGGGTGCCCGATTGGCTATACCAGTTCTTAAACTGGCTGAGGTCACGGCCGTTAGCATCTGCCATCGCTGCAACAAACTCGTCACAAGTAACCGCCATACCATCATGGCGCTTGAAGTACAAATCCATCCCGCGACGAAAGCCCTCGACACTGAGTAAGGTTTGATACATCCGCACCACTTCAGCACCCTTCTCGTACACGGTGACTGTATAGAAGTTATTAATTTCTTGATACTCGTCGGGCCGAATGGGATGTGCCATCGGTCCAGCATCTTCTGGGAACTGCATCTGACGTAGTAAACGCACATCATCAATACGCTTGACCGCTTTACCAGACTCGGTACCCATTTGATCGGCTGAAAACTCCTGATCCCGAAAGACCGTTAAGCCCTCTTTGAGCGATAACTGAAACCAATCCCGACAGGTCACCCGATTACCTGTCCAATTATGAAAATACTCGTGCGCTACCACGCTCTCCACATTAGCAAAATCCATATCCGTAGCGGTTTGCGCATCCGCAAGCACAAACTTGGTATTAAAGATGTTGAGGCCTTTATTTTCCATCGCCCCCATATTGAAATCACTCACGGCCACAATCATGAAGCGCTCTAAATCCAGCTCTAGCCCAAAGCGTTCCTCATCCCAAACAATCGATCGCTTTAGCGAGTCCATCGCGTGATGGGTTTTATGAAGATCGCGGGGCTCGACCCAAATTTGTAATAGTTTTTTATGACCGCTGCGTGTAGTAATCACATCCTCTAAACAAACGAATTTGCCAGCTACTAAGGCAAACAGGTAGGAAGGTTTTGGAAATGGATCTTCCCAAAGGGCGCTGTGCCATCCGTCGGCTAAATCTTCTTTGGCAATTAAATTCCCATTCGAGAGCAAGACCGGGTAGTCCGCCTTGCGCGCTCGCAAGGTCACTCGATAGCGTGCCATCACATCCGGGCGATCCTGGAAATAGGTGATTTTGCGAAACCCCTCCGCCTCGCACTGCGTGAAAAAATTACCGCGCGAGACATAAAGCCCCATCAATGATGTATTTTTTTCGGGAATGCATGCCGTTTTAATTTCGATCACAAACGCTTCCTTACCCTGATGGGGTAGACCATGAATCACCATACGACCAGGCGTGAGTTCTATATGGCGATGCGTTTGGCCATTAATACGCAGGCTAATGAACTCCAGATCCTCGCCATCCAAGATAAGCGGAACCTCATCCTTCAAAGTTTGCGTTGCCTCACTTGGGATTACCTCAATGCGACTATGCACAAGCGTGCGTTGTGGCATCAACTCAACGTCGAGTTCCACGTGGCCAAATTGATAATCAGGGGCTTTATATTGAAGGCGCAAAAAGCGCTTAGCAGAATCCGTTCGCATGCAATGATTTTAGTTGCTTCGTAAATAAGTGATCAGGTAAGATTCCCACCCCAGAGCAGAGTAGCCATTCCTAGCAGAATAAAAATCGTGGCGGCAATCCGATGGACCCAAGCAATCGGTAAGCGCTTAGTAAATTGTTTTCCAAGCCACACTGCCGGCGCATTCGCTAGCATCATGCCCAGAGTGGTTCCGAGTGTGACGGATAAAACACTGTCGTACTTTGCGCCAAGCGCAATGGTCGCGATTTGGGTTTTATCTCCCATTTCAGCGATGAAGAATAGGCTGGTGGTCAACACAAAAATTGCCCAGGCCCCTTTGGCTGTTTTTGTGGCTTGATCTTCATCCAGTTTGTCGGGGATGAGAAGCCAAGCGCCGAGGGCCAAAAATCCAATGCCTAAGATCCAACGCAAGACATCGGGGCTTAATAGTCCAGCAACCCAATGTCCCACATAAGCAGCAAGTGCGTGGTTCACAAGGGTTGCCAGCAGGATCCCCCAAACAATCGGCCATGCATGCTTGGGATAGCGCGCAGCGAGCATCAACGACAAAAGCTGGGTCTTATCCCCGATTTCGGCGAGGGCAACCACCCCAGTGGAAATCGATAATCCATAAAAATCCATATAAATCAGTATTTTAAATAAAATCTATCAATATTTTTAATTAATACAATTTGGCTATCATAGGAAAAAACCCTAAACTGCGACCATCTTAATTTTTCTCTCGAAAGCAAAGCCATGACTTTACGCGAAGGCAATCTTGAAGCCCCAACCAGGCACCCGCTGGACTGGACTAATCCAGACTTTTATAACACCGAGAAACTCGAAGCGGAGATGGAGCGCGTATTTGATCTTTGCAATGGCTGCCGTCGCTGCGTCAATTTATGCGGCTCATTCCCAACTTTGTTTGACCTAGTCGACGCAACCGAAGAAGGTGAAGTTGAAGGTGTTGCGAAAGCTGATTATCAAAAAGTAGTTGATCAGTGCTACCTCTGCGACGTCTGCTACATGACGAAGTGCCCCTATACCCCACCCCACCCATGGAATATTGACTTTCCGCATTTGATGTTGCGCGCTAAAGCCGTTGCCTTTAAGGAAGGCAAAACCACATTCCGTGACAAGCTACTCTCTTCCACCGACAAACTCGGGCAGTTTGCAGGCATTCCGATCGTGACCCAAGCCGTTAATGCAGTCAATCATTTAGGCGTAACACGATTGATGATGGAAGGTGCCTTAGGTGTAGACAAAAACGCATGGGTTCCTGAATACGCTTCGAAAACCTTCCCACAATTAGCCAAAGCATCAGCAGCCTTCCCGGTCAAAGATGGTAATCGAACCCCTGGCAAGGTTGCCATTTATGCAACCTGCTACATCAACTACAACGAGCCTGGCATTGGCCAAGATCTCATCAAGATCCTCAATCACAATGAGATTCCGTATGCATTGGTGGATAAAGAGGCCTGCTGCGGCATGCCCAAACTCGAATTGGGTGACCTTGAGTCGGTCAAAGAAAATAAAGAGAAGAACATTCCCAAACTCGCTAAATTAGCGCGCGAGGGCTACGCGATCGTCACCCCCATCCCATCGTGCACCCTCATGTTCAAACAAGAACTACCTTTAATGTTCCCAGACGATGCCGATGTACAAGCAGTGAAAGATGCGATGTGGGATCCGTTTGAATACTTTATTGCACGGAGTAAAGATGGTCTTTTAAAGCAAGACTTCAAAGAAGAATTAGGTCATGTTAGTTACCATGTTGCCTGCCATTCACGCGTGCAAAACGTTGGACAAAAAACCGCTGAAGCACTCAAGCTGATTCCGGGCACTGAGGTCAATGTAGTTGAACGTTGCTCGGGCCACTCCGGAACGTGGGGCGTGAAGAAAGAGTTTCATGCGATGGCGATGAAAATTGGTCGTCCAGTATTTCGCAGCATGGCTGAAGAATCGCCCAACTACATCAGCTCCGACTGCCAGCTCGCCGGACATCACATTGCACAGGGCATGGATGAGCTTGGTCTACCAAAGACCGCCATGGCCCATCCATTAACGCTGATGGCCAAAGCCTACGGAATCTAACTTATGACAACAGGATCAATCGAAATGGGAAAAATTACTCGCGACAGTCTCTTAAGTCTTGAGGCTTATCACAAAGCACGCCCTGAAATGAGAGCGCGCGCAATAGCGGAACGCAAATTGCGCACCGTGCACTTGGGTGATCATCTCACTCTGATTTTTGAGAATGAGTTTTTGATGCGCTACCAGATTCAAGAAATGCTACGTGTCGAGAAAACCTTCGAAGACGAAGGCATTCAAGATGAGTTAGACGCCTACAATCCAATGGTACCCAGTGGTTCAGATTTCAAGGTCACCATGATGATTGAGTACCCCAATGAAGCGGATCGTCGTGTAGCGCTTGCTAAATTAGTAGGCGTTGAAGACCAGATTTTTATTGAGGTTGAGGGGCAGCCGCGAGTCTACGCGATTGCTGATGAGGATTTAGAGCGTGCAACGACCGAGAAAACCTCGGCCGTACACTTCCTTCGCATTCCATTAACACCCGCTATGAAAGTCGCATTAAAGGCGGGGGCTCAAATGATGGTGGGTTGCGACCACAAGGGATATCCCATGCATGTCGAAACCCTCCCCCATGAAACGCTGGCTTCCTTAGTCACAGACCTCGACTAATTCTGGCTGTAGCAAGGCATCATCGATAGAGACATACGATCGCTTCTGCGCCCGAGCCACTGGTGCAGAAGTGAGTTGTCCTTTGTAGACGCTTAGGCCATTCCTCAAATGGGAATTCAGGCGCAGTGCTTCCATGACTCCAAGATTAGCAATTTGCTCGATAAACGGATAGGTCGCATTGGTTAGACCAATTGTCGATGTCCGTGCTACAGCACCAGGCATATTAGCTACGCAATAATGAATCACTCCATGCTCAACATAGGTTGGGTCTGCGTGTGTCGTTGGCCGCGAGGTCTCAAAACAACCCCCTTGATCAATCGCCACATCAACCAAAACTGATCCGGCTCGCATCTGCTTGATCATCGCCTCGGTAACTAATTTTGGCGCTGAGCCGCCGGGTAATAAAACTGCACCAATCACTAAATCAATGTCTCTAACTGCGTTCTCGATACTTCGTTGATCAGAAAATAGTGTTTGTACACGATTACCATATTGCGCATCAATCTGCCGTAGTCGATCCAAATCACGATCCATAATGCTCACGTGCGCTCCCATACCAACCGCAATTTGCAAAGCATGGCGTCCTACAACGCCCGCCCCCAAGATCAACACCTTGGCAGGCACAACCCCAGGAATCCCACCCAACAACACTCCAGAGCCACCTTTAGATTTCTCCAAATGCGTTGCTCCCGCCTGAATCGACCTTCGACCAGCCACTTCACTCATCGGCGCCAACAATGGAAGCGCACCGCTCGAGGACGTGACGGTCTCGTAAGCAATACAAATCGCTTTGGACTGTATTAAAGCCTCCGTTTGTACTGGATCGGGTGCCAGATGTAAATACGTGAAAAGAACCTGATCGTCGTGCAACATGGCACACTCCTGCGGTTGGGGCTCTTTAACCTTAATAATCAACTCAGCATCTGTAAATAGCGTTTTGGCTTGATCGATCACTTGTGCACCAGCTTCTTGATACTGCGCATCCACAAACCCAATCTGTGCCCCAGCATTTTTTTCAACCAATACCGAATGACCCTGGCGCGTAAGGCCATTAACCAAGCTGGGTGTTAGACCAACCCGAAACTCATTGTTCTTAATTTCTTTTGGAATACCAATAATCATTTTTGCTCTCCTAATTGAAGTACGTGTTTTTTATCAATCCCCAATACGAAATACAGGATCAAATAAATGGTTAATAAGATTGGGCCCACAATTAATGCCATGCGCGCATCCTCATGAAAACTCATCAAGACAATCACGAGCGCAATGAAGGCCAAGGCAAACCAACTGGAATAGGGCCACCAAGGCGCACGGTATGACAATTGCGCGAGCTGGTCCTTGCTTAGGCTTGCTCGAAAGCGATAGTGCGTATACAAAATAGAGATCCAAACCATCAGACCCACAAAAGTGACGGCTGCCATCATGTAATGAAAGGCCTTCTCGGGGACAAAATAGTTCAGCACTACGCCAACCATCGGCACGCATACGGTTCCAATCACAGCACGATGGGGAACGCCCGTATTGGATAGCTTTACAAAAGGCTTTGGTGCATAGCCATTAGCAGATAAGGCGTATAACAAGCGGCCGCCACTAAATACACCCGCATTGCAGGCAGATAAAGCGGCGGTGATTACTACAAAGTTAATAATGCCAGCCGCCTCACGCAAGCCAATTCGCTCAAACATCGCAACGAATGGACTCCCCTGCTGCCCAACTTCATTCCAAGGAAAGATGGCTAAGATAACCATCAGAGCACCCAAATAAAAAATGAGGATGCGCCAGATGAGTGAATCAATCGCCATCGGTATCGTCTGTTTTGGATTTTGCGCTTCGCCCGCCGACAGGCCAATCATCTCAATGCCAACATAGGCAAATAAGACCATATGCAAAGACAGTAAGAATCCACTTAAGCCGTTCGGAAAAAATCCGCCATGCTGCCAAAGGTTACTGAACCCCATCGGCACCCAGTCGTTGGTAAACCCAAAGAAAATTACTGAGCAGCCAAGAGCGATCATGAGCACAATTGCCATGATTTTGATGAGTGCAAACCAAAACTCAAACTCACCAAATACCTTGACAGCAATCAGATTGATAAGCCCCATCAGGATGATGGAAGATAGCGCCCAGATCCATTGCGGCATATCTGGAAACCAGACCCCCATGTAAATACCAACGGCAGTTACCTCTGCAATTGCTACCACCACCCAATAGGTCCAGTATCCCCACCCCACCATATATCCAGCCAAGGGATTGACGTAGGTATTGGCATAGCTTGCAAATGATCCAGTGACTGGTTCATGTACCGCCATTTCACCAAGGGTTCGTAGAACTACAAAAGCAACCATGCCCGCCAAAAAGTAGGCTAGCAATATGGATGGTCCTGCTATTTGAATTGCGGTGGCGGAACCTAAAAATAATCCGACACCAATCGTAGAACCCAAAGCCATTAATCGAATGTGTCTGACTTTGAGATGGCGCTTTAAGCCTTCTTCATTCTTCTCCAAGAGAACTCCTTTCATGATGACGGTGGCACAACGCCACCGCATGAAAGTCTATGGAGTGAACTCGATTGAAACTAGTACCTA
>CANHDS010000006.1 GCA_947459465.1 Burkholderiaceae bacterium
GGGTGAGGCTATGTTGCGCTTTGTTGATTTACAGCGTGATGCTTGGTTAATTCAGATTGCGCAAGAACTTGCCGATCATTGGTTACGTGACTATCCTGAGCTTGTACAGGCGCATTTGGGCCGCTGGCTCGGCTCGCGCACAGATTTTCTAAAGGCTTGATAATACAAGTATGACTCTCACCGAACTTCGTTACATCGTTGCAGTTGCTCGCGAGCGCCATTTTGGACGGGCTGCCGAAGCCTGTCACGTATCTCAACCAACTTTATCGGTTGCTATTAAAAAGTTAGAAGAAGAACTGCAAACCCAAATATTTGAGCGCACCAGTTCAGATGTAGCACTCACAACACTTGGTGCGGTGATTATTCAGCAAGCACAACGGGTGCTAGAAGAAGCAAATGCCCTGAAGCATCTTGCAAAACATGGGCAAGATCCTTTATCCGGACCGTTGCGACTTGGCGCGATTTACACCGTCGCTCCTTATTTACTTCCCAGTCTTGTTCGAGTGGCGCGTGATACTTTACCAAAAGCCCCCTTATTTTTAGAAGAGAACTTCACGGTGCGTCTCATTGAGATGTTGCGACAGGGAGAGCTCGATTGCGCTATTTTGGCAGATCCGTTTCCGAGTGCTGGCTTAGAGTTTGCTGATCTTTATGAAGAACCATTTTTAGTTGCAATTCCTAAAGGGCATGAGTGGTCAGATCGAAAAGCGATTGGCCAAAAAGAACTCAAAGAACAAAATACCTTGCTACTAGGTGCTGGGCATTGCTTTCGGGATCATGTACTTGGCGTTTGTCCCGAACTGAACCGTTTTGGTAATGGCTTAACCCTTGGAGAGCACCGTAGTTTTGAAGGCTCTTCTTTGGAGACTATTCGACAAATGGTTGCCGGAGGAATTGGAATCACGGTTTTACCGCGTACCTCGGTGAGCAATCCAAATGATCGCGATGGATTGATTCTTTATATCCCCTTTGAGGCTCCCGAGCCAACTCGGCGCGTAAGTCTCGTCTGGAGAAAAGGCTACCCCCGGGTAGAGGCCATGAAGGCGATTGCACGGACCATTCGTGCCTGCGATTTACCTGGAGCGAGGTTGCTCTGATTTCTGAGCGCTTGCAGTCGTATATCTATCTGGTGCGCTTGGATAAGCCCATCGGCATTCTTTTGCTGCTATGGCCAACGCTTTGGGGCCTTTGGATTGCAAGTGATGGCTTCCCAAACCCAATCGTCTTATTGATCTTTTGTTTGGGAACGGTCTTGATGCGAAGCGCCGGTTGCGCCATCAATGATTATGCCGACCGAGATTTTGATAAACATGTCTTACGGACGCAGCATCGCCCACTAACGAGCGGGAAAATATCCAAGTATGAAGCAATTGCGATTGCCGTGATCTTGGCGTTGATATCATTTGCTTTGATTCAACCCTTCAATGGATTAACCAAGCAACTCTCAGTAGTTGCTGTTCTGTTGGCAGCAATTTACCCATTTACGAAGCGCTTCTTTTCAATTCCACAAGCAATCCTTGGCTTGGCATTTGGTTTTGGTATTCCCATGGCATTTGCGGCAGTTCAAAATCAGATACCACTGGAGGCCTGGATTTTGTTTGTGGGAAATGTTTTTTGGGCAATTGCCTACGACACTGCCTATGCCATGGTCGATCGCGATGATGATCTGCGCTTGGGATTAAAAACTTCAGCGATTACTTTTGGAAGATTGGATGTAACCGTAATCTCCATTTGCTATGGACTTTTATTGGTCTCTCAAATCTGGGTTGCTGAAATGATTCAGCTAAGCCCTTGGTTCTACGTGGGCTGGTTTTTAGCTCTGGGTTGCGCAGTGTATGAGCTCCGACTGGTTGCCACGCGACAACGCGAAGCATGCTTTAAGGCCTTCTTACACAACAACTGGTTGGGGGCAGCACTCTTTTTTGGAATTGTGCTTGGACTAGCGCTGCGCTCGTAGTCTAGGATTGCCCAAATTCTTTTGCCATGGCTGCTCCACGCTTTTGTGCAGCAAGAAGGGCTTCTTGCAAAATGGTTGCCCACTGCTTGTGATCAAGCACTTCAAGTGCAGCAGCAGTCGTTCCACCCTTCGAGGTTACTTTTTGGCGAAGGCTCATCGGAGATTCTGGCGATTGGATAGCAAGGGCGGTGGCGCCCATCAAAGTTTGATAGGCCAATTCACGTGCAATCTCTGGCGTAAGCCCCATTTTTTCTCCGCCGGCTTGAAGGGCTTCCAAAAAAGCAAATACATAGGCTGGGCCGCTACCCGATAAGGCGGTCACCGCATCCATTAAGGATTCATCGGATACCCAGATGACTTTACCAACAGCTGAGCAAATCGTTTGTGCGTAATGCCGTTGTTGCTCACTCACGCAAGCGGGGGCAAACAAACCCGTAATCCCTTGATTAATCAGGGCAGGGGTATTAGGCATGGCACGAATGCAAGCCGGGTATTCAAGCCAGCGTGACATATCAGTAATTTGGATTCCAGCTGCAATACTCAAAATCGCAGGACCATGAGCAATAGGTTGCAAATGCTTACTAAGTTCAGTGGCTGCGGTCTTAAAGTCTTGGGGCTTGATGGCTAAAACAATAATGTGTGCTGCCTCAATCCTCTGACGCGCATCACCCACAGCCCCATAGGTTGTAATCAAAAAATCATTCTCGAGCAGTTTGGCAGTCTGTGCTTGAGGTTCAATCACGCAGATGGTCTTTGGGCTGACCTCTTGCTGCAACAGGCCACCAATGATGGCTCTAGCCATATTGCCACCACCAACAAATACGGCATTCATCGGTTGGATAGTTGTCATGACTCTATCTTAGCGCTTTGTTTGCGCTCTCCAAAAATCGCACTACCAACACGTACCATCGTCGCACCCTCAGCAATCGCTGATTCAAGATCATCTGACATACCGATCGATAGCGTATCAAAGTCTTCAAATCCAGCCACCTGTTGTGTTTGTGTACGAATATCCTCAAATAGGTACCGCATCGCTGCAAATGCCTCGCGCTGCTGCGTTTCATTGGTGCTGGGGGCTGGAATGGCCATGAGTCCACGTAAAACTAAGCTTGGAAGTGAGGCTACTACTTTGCAAAGTTGTAAGGTTTCATTTGGCATCACACCAGATTTACTCGCCTCTTCGCTAATATTGACCTGCACACAAGCCTGAAGAGGCCCCAAGCGACTATGGGCTTGCCGTTGATCGGAAAGACGTTGTGCAATTTTTTCCCGATCAATCGTGTGAATCCAATCAAAGTGTTCGGCAATCTCAGATGTTTTATTACTTTGTACTGGGCCAATGAAATGCCATTCAAGCCATGGACGCAGTTGATCGAGTCTCTGGATCTTCTCGACTGCCTCCTGCACGTAATTTTCACCAAAAGCTTTTTGACCAGCATGCATTGCTTCCTCAATCGCGCTGGCCGGAAAGGTTTTACTCACCGCAATTAATTCAATCGACTCTGGATCACGACCGCAACGTTCAGCAGCCGCATCAATACGATAGCGAACAGCCATTAAGCGATCAGTGATTCGGCTCATGCGTTATTTGGCAGTAATTGATCGATGATTTCAATCCAATGACGTACAGGAAGGTGATCTTGATGCAAATGACTAATGCAGCCAATATTGCCAGAAACAATGGTACTCACCCCCGATTGTTTGCAAGCAGCCTCAAGATTTTGTAATTTCTGAGACCGTAATTGTTCAGAAAGATGGGCTTGCAAAATCGAGTACGTCCCGGCCGATCCACAGCACAAATGACTATCGGCGCATAAATGAACCGAAATCCCTAAGCTTGTAAGAAGACCCTCAACCTTTCCGCGGATTTGTTGACCATGCTGCAATGTGCACGGAGGGTGGTAAACAACACCGGACTTTGGATTTGAGCCAATGCGTTTGATCAGTTCGTCTTTAAACTCGGGCAATATCTCCGAAATATCTTTACACAATTGCGAGACACGCTCTGCTTTACTCGCATAGACAGGGTCATCCGCCAAAAGATGACCATAATCTTTGACCATGACGCCGCAGCCCGATGCATTCATCACAATTGCCTCGACTGAGTCATTACCATTTTCAATTAGTGGCCACCACGCATCAATATTACGCTTCGCATCCGCTAGACCGCCTACTTGGTCATTCAGGTGATAGCGTAGCGCACCACAACAACCCGCTTTGGGAGGGCTGATTAACTCAATACCCATTGCATCAAACACACGCTGCGTGGCATGGTTGATGTTAGGGAGCATGCCGGGTTGGACGCACCCATCGAGCATTACCATTTTGCGGGCGTGCTGTCGATTTGGTCTGCGACCCGCCGGTAAGCCGTTTGGTACTTTACGAGCGAGTGCGGCTGGCATCAATGGCCGGATCGCGCGGCCGATGGTCATGGCTGCATCAAATAAAGGCTTATTTGTTAAACCTTCTTTTAAAAGCCAACGCGTTAATTGCTGACCAACAGGACGAGGTGCTGTCTTCTCTTCGGCCCACTTGCGGCCTATATCAATTAATTTGCCATATTCCACGCCACTCGGACAGGTGCTTTCGCAATTTCGACACGTTAAACAACGATCCAAATGGGTTCTGGTTTTTTCAGTAGGGGTTTGACCCTCAGCAATTTGTTTGATTAGGTAAATTCGTCCACGAGGCCCATCTAACTCATCACCTAATAATTGATAGGTTGGGCAAGTTGCTGTACAAAAACCGCAGTGTACGCATTTACCCAAAATACGTTTTGCTTCAATACCGAGGGGGGTATTGATGAACTCAGGAGCTAATTTTGTTTCCATAGCTAAGGTAAGCGCCCAGTCGTAAAGACACCAAATGGATCAAAGGAATGCCGCAACCGTTTTTGTACAGCCTCTAATCCAGCAGTGAGGGGATTTGAATCTAAACGAGTAAACCGTTCAAATGGATCGGCACTCTTTGAGCGAAAGCATGTCACATGACCACCATGGTGCATTGCTAATTCGCGCAAGGTTTTTGCCATCAATTGATTAGCAGGACCTTGTAGCCAACGCTCTTGCCCATGCCATTCCATAATAATTTCTGCTAAACAATCCTTAGGTATTTCTAGAACAGGGCAGTTAGCTGGTAAGGAAAGCCGCCAAAGGGCATGGTGGTTTGGCAGTTGCTTAAACCAAGAAAGTTGCTGTTCACGAAGATTGCGCCAAAATAGATCAGCCTCCTGTGCTTCAAGGATACTGGCGCCCAGAAGATCTTGCATCATTTGACTGGCGGATGTCACCGCAGCCTTTGCTCCTGCCAAACGAATCGTTAGCTCACCCTCATTGCCCGATTGAGCAATCCATGCACTGGCATTGAGTGGTAAAGGTTGTCCAGCCCATTCGTTTAGCATTTTTAATGCATTAGAAGCATTCATCATGCAGCGAAGACTGGCGGTTGCAGCAGGTTTTGGTAGCACTTTCACGGAGGCTTCTAATAGTAAAGCAAGGGTTCCGAGCGAGCCGGGCAAAAGGCGAGAGACATCATAGCCGGCGACATTTTTCATAACCTTGCCGCCAAAAGATAAATCTTCGCCACGACCATCCATCAGACGTGTTCCCAAAACAAAGTCTCTCAAATTACCAGCACTAATACGAGCTGGACCAGCAAGGCCGGCGGCAATCATGCCCCCAAAAGTTGCATCATCGCCAAAGTGAGGTGGTTCAAACGGTAGGATTTGATTATTTTTAGCCAAGGTTGATTCGATTTCTGCAATCGGAGTGCCACCACATGCAGTAATCACCAACTCTTCAGGTTGATAGTCCAAAATTCCTTGATATGACCTTGTACTCAGAATTGGAGCCGCACTTGGGTTGCCGTACCACGATTTTGTATTTCCACCTTGAATCGATAGAGCATGATTTTTTTTACCAGCCTCAATGATTTGCTCGCGAAACTGCGAGAGTGCTGCTTCATTCATACTCAGAAGCGCTCCAGTTCAGGGTGGGGCAATACGCCACCGCTCACACGCATCCGGCCATACTCTGCACAACGATTGAGTGTCGGGATGGCTTTATCGGGGTTTAAAAGACGATCTGGATCAAAGGCTGCTTTGACACCCCAAAAACGCTCGCGTTCCTGTTCACCAAATTGCACACACATGGAATTGATCTTTTCAATACCTACCCCATGCTCGCCGGTAATCGTTCCCCCAAGCTCAACGCAGGCCTCGAGGATTTCGGTACCAAATTCTTCGGCACGATGCCATTCATCAGGATCGGCACCATTAAACAAAATTAGGGGATGCATATTGCCATCTCCCGCATGAAATACATTAAGACAACCCAGACCATATTTGGCCTCCATGCCTTTAATGCGCTTCAGTAGGGTTGCAATATGGCGTCTTGGAATGGTTCCATCCATGCAGTAATAATCTGCCGCAATCCGTCCTGCCGCAGGGAAGGCATTTTTGCGCCCGCTCCAAAAGCGCAAGCGCTCTGCTTCACTTTCAGATACTTGAATGCGACTTGCCCCTTGCTTTTCTAGCACGGCATTCATCCGTGCGATTTCTTCTTCGACCTCTTCGGGCGTTCCATCCGACTCGCACAATAAGATAGCTTCTGCATTCAAGTCATATCCGGCATGAACGAACTCTTCCACAGCACGCGTGGTTGGCTTATCCATCATCTCTAAACCAGCCGGAATGATTCCTGCAGCAATAATGGCAGCCACTGCATTGCCACCTTTTTCAATATCATCAAAACTAGCCATGATGACCCGTGCTAATTTTGGTTTCGGTACGAGTTTTACGGTGATCTCAGTGACGATCCCAAGCATTCCCTCGCTTCCAATTAATACGGCCAACAGATCCAGTCCTGGAGAGTCGGGTGCTAAGCTACCAAACTCCACCACATCACCATTCATTAGAACGGTACGCACACGCAATACATTGTGAAGAGTTAATCCATACTTTAAGCAGTGGACACCACCAGAGTTCTCATTAACGTTTCCGCCAATCGAACACGCAATTTGTGACGATGGATCGGGCGCATAGTACAAACCATGCTTTGCAACCGCCTCTGAGATGGCAAGGTTTCGGACCCCAGGTTGCACGACCGCGGTCCGCGTAAAGGGATCGACCTGCAAAATCTTTTTAAACTTTGCTAACGATAAAACTAAGCCTTGCTCAATGGGCATCGCACCACCCGATAGGCCGGTACCAGAGCCACGAGGTACCACAGGAATCCCCTGGGCTTTGCAGGTCTTTAGGATATTGACAACCTGTTCTTCATTTTCAGGCAGGGCAACCGCGAGGGGCATTTTGCGGTAGGCCGCTAAGCCATCACATTCGTAGGGAATAGTATCTTCAGGTTGCCAAAGAAGGGCATCTTCAGCAAGAAATGGTCGTAGCGCATCAACTAAAATCGTCTGTTTTGCTTTTAGAGATTGGAGTTCGGCAGAAGAGGATGGGGCATTCATTCTCCTATTTTAGCCATTTACCTATAATCTGCTTCATGGGAAATCGACTATCAAAAATTGCAACCCGGACCGGCGATGCTGGCATGACTGGTCTTGGCGATGGCAGCCGCGTTGAAAAGGATCATTTGCGCATCTGCGCCATGGGTGATGTTGATGAGCTGAATTCACAAATTGGGGTTTTAATGACCCACGAGTTCCCTTCCTCGGTTGCATCCGATCTTCAAGCGTTGCTATTGCGAGTTCAGCATGATTTATTTGATTTGGGGGGCGAGCTCTGTATCCCGAATTACACGCTATTAAAAATTGAGCAAGTCGAGCAACTCGATACTTGGTTGGCTCACTACAATGCCAACCTTCCTCCGCTCAAAGAATTTATCTTGCCAGGAGGAACTCGTGCAGCGGCTCAGGCGCATATCTGCCGAACAGTCTGCCGACGGGCCGAGCGCTCCATTGTCAAATTAGGTTGGGTTGATCCAATAGCTGACTCCCCACGTCAATACGTCAATCGTTTATCTGATCTACTGTTTGTGCTTGCTCGTGTTTTAAATCAAGCTGCTGGTGGCCAAGATGTTCTTTGGAAGAATCAAAATAAACCGCACGACAGTTAGAAAGAAATAACGCGGCCAAAGCCGCGTTCATCATCAAAATGATTAACTAGGCGCGCCGCCTTTTACGAACTGCTTGAGCAAGACGTTCGAGCACCTTCACCGAATCATCCCAGTTAATGCAGGCATCGGTAATGCTCTTGCCATATTCCAACTGTTTTGGATCATCTTTTCCTGGGGTGAACTTCTGGGCGCCAGCATGCAAATGACTCTCAATCATGACGCCAAAGATCTTGCGGGACCCGCGTTCGATTTGTTCAGCAACATTATTGGCAACATCAATCTGACGTTGATGCTGTTTACTTGAATTAGCATGCGAGAGATCAACCATCAAAGAAGCCGGTAACTTTGCTGCCTCTAATTCAGCACACGCTGCTTCTACATACTTTGCTTCGTAATTAGGTTCTTTACCTCCCCGCAGAATCACATGGCAGTCTTTATTACCTTTGGTTTCAACGATTGCGACCTGACCATTTTTATGGACCGATAAAAAATGATGTGGTCGATGTGCCGCTTGGATCGCATCGGTTGCAATTTTGATATTGCCATCAGTCCCATTCTTAAATCCGATTGGCGCCGATAGCCCAGAGCTCAGTTCACGGTGAACTTGGCTCTCAGTGGTTCTTGCGCCAATTGCTCCCCACGAAATCAGATCAGCTATGTATTGGGGTGAGATCACATCAAGAAACTCGCTACCGGCTGGCATACCCAGGCGATTAATTTCCATGAGAACTTGGCGTGCAATTCGAAGACCTTCTTCGATTTTAAAACTTTCATCCAGATAGGGGTCATTAATGAGCCCCTTCCAGCCGACTGTAGTTCGAGGTTTTTCAAAATAAACGCGCATCACAATCTCAAGATCATCGGCCAAACGCAAGCGCTCTCTCATAAGGCGCTGGCAGTACTCTAGAGCTGCAGAAGGATCATGGATCGAGCAAGGGCCAATGATCACCAAGAGACGATCGTCTTTGCCATGAATGAGGTTACGAATCTTTTCCCGAGTGCGACCAATTAATTTTTCAGTTGGTGTGCCTGAGATTGGAAAAAACCGAATTAAATGCTCGGGGGGCGGTAAAACAGTAATGTTGCCGACACGTTGATCATCGGTCGCAGAGGTTTTATCTAAGCTTGCGTACCAGTTTTCTTGGGGGGTGTAGGGTTTTGTGCTCATAATCTCCATTCTAAAGCCTGATAGGAGTCAATGCGAGCCAATCAAAGTCAGGCGGTGCCCCCAACCGTCATTTCGTCAATTCGCAAGGTTGGCTGGCCCACGCCAACGGGGACACTTTGACCTTCTTTACCACATACGCCCACCCCACTATCTAAACGAAGGTCATTGCCAATCATGCTCACTTGCTTGAGGGATTCTGGGCCATTACCAATGATGGTCGCCCCTTTGACGGGGTATTGAATCTTGCCCTTTTCAACCCAATAAGCGACCGAGGCGGAAAATACAAATTTGCCACTCGTGATGTCGACTTGCCCGCCGCCAAAGTTCACGGCATAAAGACCCCGATCAATACTAGCCACAATTTCTTGTGGATCATAGTGACCCGATAGCATATAGGTGTTGGTCATGCGGGGTAGGGGAAGCGAGGCAAAGCTTTCACGCCGTCCATTACCGGTCAGTGGCATTCCCATCAAGCGTGCATTAAGGCTGTCTTGGATATAACCTTTTAAAACTCCGTCCTCAATCAAAGTGGTGCATTGTGTGGGCGTTCCCTCATCATCCATATTGAGCGAGCCACGTCGTCCAGTGAGTGTTCCATCATCAACTACGGTGACACCTTTGGCGGCCACACGCTGACCAATGCGTCCAGAAAACGCAGAGGACCCTTTCCGATTAAAGTCCCCTTCGAGGCCGTGACCAATGGCTTCATGAAGCAGCACACCAGGCCAGCCTGGTCCCATCACAACAGTCATCGGGCCAGCGGGTGCTGGACGAGAATCAAGATTAAGAAGAGCTTGATCAACTGCTTCATCGACCCACTGATCAAGGCGATGGGTATCAAAGAAACCATAGTCAGCGCGCGCTCCACCGCCAGCCGAGCCTGATTCTCGACGACCATTTTGTTCAGCAATGACATGAATTGACACCCGAACGAGCGGTCGAATATCGGCTGCTAATAAACCATTGGAACGCGCTACCATCACCACATCAAATTCACCAGCAAGACTTGCCATGACTTGGATGATGCGAGGATCACGCGCTTTCGCCCGCCGTTCAATTCCTTCGAGTAACGCAATCTTTTCAGGAGGGGTTAATGAGTCCAATGGGTTGTAGGCACTATAGAGAGCAGGGCTCGCCTGTGTCGATACCGAAAGGGGGGCGCGGACCTTGACCTTTCCCCCCTTGGGGCCAATTACGCGCGTGGCATGCGCAGCCTTTAATAAAGCCTCAGAACTAATGACATCCGAATAGGCAAATGCTGTTTTATCGCCCGAGATCGCACGAATGCCAACACCTTGATCAATATGAAAGCTACCAGATTTCACAATGCCTTCTTCTAGGCTCCATTGCTCACTGCGTGTGTGTTGAAAATATAAATCTGCATCATCTAGGCGATGCGCATGCATCACGCCAAAGAGTTCATCAAGCTTAGAGGGGTTTAAACCATTGGGCTTGAGTAAAAAAGAATGAGCAATATCAAGTGACTCTTGGGGATTGATCGGCTTTGTAATCTGAGAAATGGCTAGTGAGTTCATAGTATTCATCACATAAGCTTACGATGTTTTAGGGCAGGCAGTTTGGAGCGCACTTCTTCGAGTGCAGACAAGTCGAGTTCTCCAAGAACAAACCCTTCTCCAGCGGGGAGTTCAGATACGATTTTGCCCCAAGGATCAATCAGCATCGATTGGCCCCAAGTGCGACGTTGGTTCTGATGAAGGCCACCTTGGGCGGATGCCAAAAAATAGCACTGGTTTTCGATTGCCCGGGCGCGTAACAAAATCTCCCAGTGGTCTTTACCTGTTGTATGGGTAAATGCAGCCGGGATGACCTGGCAGTCAACCTCGGGCTGTTGTCGATATAACTCTGGAAATCGCAAGTCATAGCAAATACTTAAACCAAATACCCATTCATGATCACCATGTTGAATGCGAACCGTAGTGGTTTGATTACCTGCTTCAATGGTTTCAGATTCTTGGTAACGCTCGTGCGAAGTCTGAAACCCAAATAGATGAATCTTGTCGTAACGGGCAATGCATTGGCCTTGAGGATCAAACACCAAGCTTGCATTAAGAACTTTTTGGGGGTCGCTGGACTTAAGCGGTATAGTTCCTGCAATTAAAAAGACTCGCTGTTTATGGGCGAGATCTTGAAGCGCGTCTTGTATGGGACCATGACCAAAGGACTCTCGCACCTTCACTTTGTCGGTATCAGCGAGACCCATCAGGCAAAAATACTCAGGAAGCGCAATGACCACTGCTCCCTGGTCGGAGGCTTTTTTGATGAGTCGTTCAGCTGAGCGCAGATTGTCTGCGACATCGGCAGATGAAATCATCTGAATGGCGGCCACTGTTAATTTTTTTCCCATATACCACCAAATACTAAAGCTTTAGTGGTTAGTTGGCAGGTGCGGGAGTGGATGGGGCTGACTTTGTTGGAGTTGCCGCTGGCGGCATCTTTTGTTCACGCAGTAGATTTCGGGAACGAATCGTCTCAAGCACTTTTGGATCTAGGGGTTGACCATTTTGGTCAAGTGGGATCACATCTGGCTTGTCCCAGCCTCCCTGCACTAGATAATCGGTCTGAAGGGTACGGTTGAGTTGATTACTGATTAAATATTGACCAATTAGGGCGCTTGCGCCAATGATCGGATTGACTGCAAAGAGTGCTAGGGCACCAGCAGTTGCATCAATCGTGGGGAAGACAGTGATGCGTAAGTCTTGGGTTTGCTTAGGAATATTCACCAGGCCGCTGGTAGCTACACGCGCTTGATTAAGTTGCATCGTAAAGTTTTGCGTTCGTGCAACACCATTACGTAAAACAAAGTCACCGGATAGAGTATTAAAGCTAGTTCCAGGCGTAACTACATTACCAAGACTACCCTGAATGTCAAAGCTTGCAAATTTTAATAAGCTTTGTAAGCTAAATACGCCAATGATTTTGGCAAATCCAGAGTCCACTTGAAGTAAACGACCATTTTCCAGATTGAGCTTCACATTACCTGCCAGGGTATCAAAGCTAGGGTTGTACGGCGGACCACTCCAATCTAACTTAGCACTGATTGTTCCTTTACCACCCTCAACTGCTTTTGGATTACCCCAGTATGTAACGACTGCCCCCAAATCCTTGATCTGTGATGTTGTGTCAATAACGACGCGTTCATTATTTCCTTGGGCGTCACTGGTCCATTCACCAGTCACGGTTGATGATGAACTCGCATTATTAATTTTGAGGCTTTCAATCGTGATCCGGTTCGTACTATTTCGCGTCGTGATTGATATAGCACCTGGCTTATATTGATTAGCGCTGAAGTCATTAATACTTAGATCAAGTTCTGGAATCGCATTAAGTGATACCTCCTTATCAGCAGACGCGGTTGAATTCCCTACCTTTAGTAATCTTGGAGGAATGTATAAACGAACTAATTTTCCTTTGAGCAGATCAGCGCCTTTTCTCTCTTGATACTGAACGTCGCCCTCCAGGTTGGGAGATTTCAAATTGACCTGCCAAGTATCGCTAACCAATTTAGCGCTCACATTGAGATTGGGCCATGTGCGATTCATGGCAAGCGCCTGATTAACTCGTGCTGTAAATACACGAAGTCCATCGGCACTATCAATGGTAGGGGCCGTGTTGGAATTATTCGTTCTGAGTTTCACGCCCTCATCGGAAAATAAAAGCCGATGCCAAGCGTCAATATTGAGATCATTTGCTTGAAGATTAAGACCAAGGGCTCGGTCAGGAATGATGGCTGGGGCACCAATCCCAATTCCTTGGGCTATCACGCCATCCATCCCCCGCCTTCCTTGCAAAGTAATGGTTTTCCCAATTTGCGCAGACCATTGTGCAACTCGCTTGGGCGCCCCCTCGCTTGCGTTGGACTGATACCTGAAAATACCATTTAACTTATTACCCTTTTTGATACTGAGGGGTTCAGGAAGGGAGGTACTAAGAC
>CANHDS010000007.1 GCA_947459465.1 Burkholderiaceae bacterium
AGCGCTTTGGCTTGAGCATCAGTCAAAAGGCCCGCTACAGCGGGCCTTATTTTTTGGCTTCCAGAACCAGTCAATCCGTCTTCTCTACAATAGTAGGATGTCCACTCAATCTGGAAACCCGGTCGAGCCATCCAATTTCTTACGTCAAATCATTGATCATGATTTAGCCAAGGGAACGTATACCAGTCGCGTTGATGCAAATGGCAGGCCTCTTCCAGCGGTAGTGACCCGCTTTCCCCCGGAGCCTAACGGCTACTTGCATATCGGTCATGCCAAAAGTATTTGCCTCAACTATGGCTTAGCAAGAGACTATGACACGCTACCCTCAGGTGGTCGCTGCCATATGCGGCTTGACGATACCAATCCCACCAAAGAGGATGTGGAGTATGTCGATAGCATCTTAGATGCTGTACGCTGGTTGGGATTTGATTGGCACCACCAGGGCCATGAGCACTTGTATTACGCTAGCGATTATTTTGAGCGCCTCTATGAATTTGCCCAGATATTGATGCGGCATGGCAAAGCCTATGTCGATAGTCAAAGTGCAGAGGAAATTCATCAGAATCGTGGTAACTTTTCTACACCGGGGGTCAACAGTCCTTACCGAGATCGCTCGGCGGACGAGAACATCGCGCTTTTGGAAAAAATGCGTGCGGGTGAGTTCCCCGATGGTAGTCAGGTAGTGCGTCTAAAAATTGACATGGCTCACCCCAACATCGTGATGCGCGATCCGGTGATTTATCGCATTCGGCATGCTCACCATCATCGTACTGGCGATCAGTGGTGTATTTACCCCTTATACGATTTCACCCACTGTATTTCAGATGCGCTTGAGAATGTCTCACACTCGATTTGCACCCTCGAGTTTGAAAATAATCGTCCGCTGTATGACTGGATTCTTAATAGTCTTAAAGAGTGTGGCGTTTTCAAAGGCCCACTACCCCATCAATACGAATTTGCGAGACTCAACCTCACGTATACGATCACAAGTAAGCGAAAACTCCTACAGCTCGTTGAGGAGCAACGCGTCGATGGCTGGGATGATCCACGGATGCCAACCATTGTCGGAATCCGACGTCGCGGTTATACGCCTGAGAGTATTCGTTTATTTTGTGAACGAATTGGTGTATCCAAAGCCGATAGCTGGATTGATATGAGTGTTCTCGAGCAAGCCCTACGAGATGATTTAGAAGCGCGTGCGCCTCGCGCTAGCGCAGTTCTTTCCCCACTCAAGCTCGTGATTGAAAACTATGACGAGGGCGCAAAAGAGCTTTGCTCTGCTCCTAAGCATCCGCATCACCCTGAATGGGGTAAGCGCGATTTTCATTTTGGACGTGAGCTTTGGATCGAGGCTGATGATTTTCAGATGAACCCCCAAAAGGGATTCTTCCGTCTTTTTCCACCGAAGGATGGTCAGGCTGGTGGGCGCGTGCGCCTACGTCATGGCTTCGTGATCGAGTGCACTGGTGTGAAATTGGATGCCCAAGGAAATGTCCTGGAAGTTCATGCTCGCTATTTTCCTGATAGTAAAAGCGGTACACCAGACTCTAATAACTACAAGGTAAAGGGAAATATCCATTGGATCAATGCTGCAGAGGCCCTACCTGTTGAGGTACGTCTTTATGAGCATTTATTTACCGATCCACATCCCGATAGCGGTGATAACGATTTTCTAAGCTTTATTAATCCGGATTCCAAAAAAGTGATCCAAGCTTATGTGGAACCAAGTATGTGCAGCGCTCAACCTGAAGAACGTTTTCAATTTGAGCGCCATGGCTACTTTGTGGTTGATCGCAAAGACAGCACGCCAGCAAAATTGGTCTTTAATCGTAGCGTCGGCCTAAAAGATAGCTGGAAGTAATTACAGAGTTTTTAGATAGTCTTTGACCCGATGGTATTTCAAGGGACGCTTGAGTTCACCCAGTCGTTGATTGCGTACTCGCCGTGATTCAGCCATGAATGACCACATCATAGGACCCACTTGAGCACGCACTTCATCGGGTGGCAACCGCAGCGGTTTCGGTAAATGCAATGCGTCGGCAACCTCATCAAAATAATCACCCATTTTTTGCTCACTACCGTCACATGCATTAATCACACGCTGTGGCTTACCGATAAATAAAGCGGCACAGATGAGACGGGCAAGGTCATCGGCATGGATGTGGTTTGAGTAAGCATCAAATGGCTCTTGCAATGCAGGGGTATTGTTTTGTAAGCGCTCAATCGGTAAGCGATTAGGTCCGTATATTCCAGGTACACGCAAAATAGTCAATACAACACCTTGTGAAGCTGCCCAATATCGAAGTGTTTGTTCGGCATCAACGCGTCGTTTTGCACGTGCGCTGGTGGGTTGCAGCAGACTGGTTTCGTCCACAAAGTCACCATGGCGATTACCGTATACCCCGGTCGTACTAATGTAGATAAGACGTCTGACAGATCGTCCCTGCTGGGATAAAATTTGAACAAGGTGACGGGTGCGTTGATCAAGTTCTCCGTCGAGTGGTGGTGGAGCTAGATGAATGACCGTTGTTGCTAGATGGGCAATTCGCCATAAAGTCTCAGGGTAATCAAGATTTCCTTCAATGGGTGTAATACCATGCTTGCGAAGATCGGCGAAGCGTTCAGGGCTTCTACTCAGTGCAAAGATTTTAGGTCGACCTTGCGGTTGTGCGAGCGTATTTCCCTGAAGTTGCTGAGCAACCCGAATACCGATATCACCGCATCCAATGATGAGGATGCGGGGACGACGAAATAAGCTATTTTTAGACATCATAGAATTAACATCGTAATGATTTATTGGGAGAAGTGGAATTGCAGTACCAAGTAGAGCTCAAAAAAAGTGGCAGGTCATTCCTAGTGGAGGAGGATGAGACCATTCTGGAAGCAGCCATCCGCCAGGGTATTGGGCTACCTTATGGCTGTAAAAATGGTGCTTGCGGATCCTGTAAAGGCAAGGTGCTTAATGGGCGCATTGAGCATGGGGATCACAGTCAAAGTGCGCTCAGCACCCTTGATGAAACAGCAGGTGCAACGCTTTTGTGCTGCGCTCATCCTAAGTCTAATGTCCTAATCGATGTTCGTGAAATCCAAGGCGGTGGGGATATTCCCGTGCGCAAAGTACCCTGCCGGATTCAAACGATTTCCTATCCAAGCGATGATGTTGCGATTCTTCAACTTCAACTACCAGCCAGCGAGCGTTTTCAGTTTTTAGCGGGTCAGTATTTAGAGTTTTTACTCAAAGACAATCGGCGACGCGCTTATTCAATTGCAAGTGCACCTCATCAGGAAGGCCCGATTGAGTTGCACATTCGCCATCTACCAGGCGGTCTCTTTACTGATCCCTTATTTGGACAAGCTGCCGACGGAAAACCAATTAAAGAAAAAGATATCCTGCGTTTTGAGGGTCCTCAAGGTAGCTTCTTCTTGCGCGAGGATACACAAAAACCGATTATTTTCCTGGCATCGGGCACCGGTTTTGCACCGATCAAATCCATTCTGTTGCACATGTGTGAGAAGAAAATTGACCGTGAGGTCTATTTCTATTGGGGCGGGCGGCGCCCTAAAGATCTCTATATGAATACCCTTTGTCAGGAGTTTGTTGGCGCGCTGCCTCGTTTCCGGTACATTCCAGTTGTTTCGGAAGCGCAGCCAGAAGATCATTGGACAGGTCGAACAGGGTTTGTCCATCGTGCAGTGATGGAAGACTTTCCTGATCTGCGCGCATTTCAGGTCTATGCCTGTGGCGCTCCCATTGTGATTGCGTCGGCTCAAACTGACTTTGTAAAACAATGTGGACTGCCCGAGGATGAGTTTTATGCGGACTCATTCACTAGCGAGGCTGATCTAGCGCATGCCTAATTCCTTGATATTAGGGCTGGATTCCCTCTTTACACCAATCTTTTGTATGATTGGGGTATGAATCAACTTTCTGACCCACGTCCTGTCGATGCTCACTCGGTGATGCACATTACCAAGCGGCCTGACATCATCATGATGGAAGGTAATGGCTCATGGTTAGTCGATCAAAATGGTAAGCGTTACCTAGACTTTCTCCAAGGATGGGCTGTGAATTGCTTGGGGCATTGCAACCCTGGCATTGTTTCAGCATTAAACAAACAAGCCAAGAAATTGATTAACCCTAGCCCTGCGTTCTATAACGAACCGATGATTCGGTTATCCGATTTACTGACCAACCATAGCTGCTTTGACAAAGTGTTTTTTGCTAATAGTGGGGCGGAAGCCAATGAGGGTGCCATTAAGCTCGCTCGGAAATGGGGTCAGCTCCACAAAGACGGCGCTTACGAAATCATTACTTTTGATCATAGTTTTCATGGACGGACCTTAGCAACGATGAGCGCCTCAGGCAAGCCTGGTTGGGATACCCTCTTCGCGCCTCAGGTCCCTGGTTTTCCAAAAGCAGATCTCAATGACATTGAATCGGTCAAGCGTTGCATCACCGATAAAACGGTCGCTGTCATGCTAGAACCAGTCCAAGGTGAAGGTGGCGTCATTCCTGCCGATGATGCTTTCATGAAAGAACTACGCCAACTAACAAAAGAACGTAATTTATTACTCATCGTTGATGAAGTGCAAGCTGGTTTTGGTAGAACCGGCAAATTGTTTGCTTATCAACATTTTGGAATTGAGCCTGACATCATGACGCTTGGCAAAGGAATTGGTGGGGGCGTTCCTCTCGCAGCTCTTTTGTGCACCGATGCAGTCGCCTGTTTTGTGCCGGGCGATCAAGGGGGAACCTATAACGGTAATGCCTTAATGACAGCTGTAGGAATTAGTGTGATTGAACAGCTCTTAGCCCCTGGCTTTTTAGCCTCAGTGATTCAAAAGGGAGAATTCTTGCAAGATGAATTACTTAAACTTTGCTCTGAGTTTGGTTTGCAGGGTGAGCGCGGTAAAGGACTTCTTCGGGCCCTCATGCTTGGACGAGAAATTGGCCCTTCCCTGGTCGAGCTTGCGAGAGAACATGAGCCTCAGGGCTTACTAATTAATTCTCCCAGGCCCGATCTATTACGCTTTATGCCTGCACTAAATGTCACTGAAGATGAAATCCTGACAATGTGCGCTACGTTGCGGGTTCTTCTGAAAAAGCTGAGCTAAGCCCCGCTCGTTTTCACATCCACGCCCAAATAGGCTTCGCGAACCCGATCATCATTGAGTAATTCATCAGCTGATCCCGATAGCGCGATCGCCCCACTTTCCAGGACATACGCACGATCTGCCATGGATAAGGCCAAACGGGCATTTTGCTCGACTAGTAAAATCGTTATGCCCTGTTGATTAAGATTTTGAATCACTCCAAAAATGGTTTCCACCATAATCGGTGCCAAGCCCATAGAGGGCTCATCGAGTAAGAGAAGTTTTGGCTTAGCCATCATGGCGCGAGCGATTGCAACCATTTGCTGCTCGCCACCAGACAGGGTTCCAGCCAATTGGGGCAGACGTTCACGCAGGCGCGGAAAAGTTTCGAATACCGCCTTGAGATCTTGCTCGATGCTCTCTGCTGGGTAAGTACCCTGTCGGATGTATGCCCCCATTTGTAGATTTTCCAAGATGGTCATTCTGGCAAATACACCCCGGCCCTCTGGTACCAATCCAATCCCAAGCTCGGCCAACTCATACGCCGGCCGGCCCCCAATCGCACTTTCTAAAAAATGAATGGATCCGGAACTAGGTTTCAAAAGACCAGCAATGACTTTCAGTGTCGTTGTTTTACCTGCGCCATTCGCCCCGATCAGGGTTACTAACTCTCCAGAGTGAATATGAAAATCAATCCCTTTAACGGCAGCGATTCCTCCGTATGACAATTTCAGATCCTTGACCTTTAAAAGAGGTGCGGCGCTCATGCTGCCGCCCCACCCAAATAAGCCCGGATGACTTCAGGATGATTGCGCACCTCATTGGGCAATCCATCTGCAATCACCTTGCCATAATCAAGCACTGTCAGATGATCACAAAGACTCATTACGAGATGCACATCGTGCTCAATTAACAAAATAGTTTTGCCATCAGCACGAATTTTTAAAATTAACTCTTTTAATTCCAACTTTTCACTTGCATTCATGCCGGCAGCAGGCTCATCAAGAGCTAATAAAATGGGTTCGGTGGCTAATGCGCGAGCGATTTCAAGGCGCCGTTGATAGCCATAGGATAGATTCTTAGCCTTATGCTGTGTGTAGTCTTGCAAACCCACATACTCTAGGAGAGCAAGCGATTTTTCGCGGATCACACGTTCTTCGCGTCGATTCGATTGCGTACCCAAAATGGCTCCCCACATACCAATCGATGAGCGACAATGGCATCCCACCATGACATTCTCTAATGCAGTCATCTCTTTAAACAAGCGAATATTCTGAAAGGTTCTAGCAATACCCGCTTGCGTCACTTGAGACACTGAATGCGGAGAATACGGCCTACCCTGGAGTTCAAACTTACCCCGGTCAGTTGGATATAGGCCCGTAATGACATTAAAGAAAGTGGTCTTACCAGCCCCATTGGGACCAATGAGCCCTGCAATCGTCCCGGTGCGCACCCGTAAACCAACGTCATCAAGTGCCTGGATACCACCAAAGCGTTTGGATACTCCAGAAACTTTTAAGAGGTCACTCATCCGTGTGTAGCTTTCAAAGTATCGGGTTTTTGCCAGATCCCATTAGGTCGGTAAAGCATGATGAGTATCAGTGCCAAACCATAAAGTAGTTGACGAATAATTTCGGTATCCACGAGGACTGATCCAAACATAAACTGTTGAATGGGGGCCGCAATACTGCGTAACAGTTCAGGAAAAACTGCAAGTAAGATTGCTCCAAGAATCACGCCAGGAATATGGCCCATCCCGCCCATGACGACCATTGCTAGAACTACAATCGATTCCCATAGAGTGAACGACTCAGGCGAAACAAAGCCCTGAAAGGCAGCAAAGAGCACGCCCGCAGCACCAGCAAAACTTGCACCAATTGCAAAGGCGAGTAACTTCATATCACGAGTCTTAATTCCCATGGCCTCAGCAGCCACCTCATCCTCACGGATGGCTACCCATGCACGGCCAATTCGGGAATGCTCTAGACGCGAACAGACCATCGCAACCAGAATAGCGAGGATCAAGAAAAAATAGAAGAGTAAATACAGTGAGGGGATCTCTAAACCCAAAACATTGATTGGTTTGGAAAGATTGACCCCAAATAATTGAATAGGGTCAATGCTACCAATTCCCTTGGGTCCATTTGTTAAGTTGAGAGGTCGATCGAGATTGTTTAGAAAAATCCGAATAATCTCCCCAAATCCTAAGGTCACAATCGCTAAATAATCACCCCGTAATTTCAGTGTTGGAAATCCTAGCAGGACTCCAAATATCGCGGCTAAGCCAAAGGAAATAAGGAGTGCGCCCCACAGTGGGAAATGAAGTCCTGTGGGAAAAAACGCTGCAATTGCAGGAAATTGTGTACTCAGATGGGGCGAAGCGAGTAAGGCATAACTATATGCCCCCACTGCATAAAAAGCGATGTAGCCCAAATCAAGTAATCCTGCAAAACCAATCACTACATTAAGACCTAATGCAAGAACAACGTATAGCAACGCAAAATCTAGGACCCGTACCCAGTAGTTGCCGCCAACCGAACCCACAATCCAAGGTAAGGCTAGTAATACGATTGCGCTCACAACCCAAAACCGTTGCCGATCACGTCGTGATGCTTGATGAAAAAATTGCTTAAGCACGATCCGATATCCGCTCACCCAACAAACCCCGTGGTCTAAATACCAAAACCAAGATAAGCACCATAAAGGCAAAAATGTCTTGATAGTTAGAGCCCAATAGACCGCCGGTCCAATCACTAATGTACCCAGCCCCAATCGCCTCAATCAAACCAAGCAATAATCCGCCCAACATTGCCCCTTGAATATTGCCAATTCCCCCGAGTACTGCTGCAGTAAAAGCTTTTAATCCCGGAATGAATCCCATCGAGAAATGCACATTGCCATAGTTAGTGGCCATCATGATGCCGGCAAGCGCAGCAAGCGCGCCGCCCAACATAAACGTGATGGAAATTACCCGATTGGGATTAACACCCATTAGCGCAGCCACGTTAGGCTGCTCGGCCGTTGCGCGCATTGCCCGTCCAAGCTTAGTCTTTTGCACAATCAGAAGCAATAAAGCCATAACGGAGAACGACGTCGCAATAATCACGATTTCTTTTCCCGTAATCGTTGCTCCCGAACCAAAGAGATCAATTGGTGTGGAAGGTAATAACTGTGGATAGGTCATGGGATTGCGCGACCAAATAATCATTGCTAAGGTCTGTAACAAAACAGAAACGCCAATTGCAGAAATTAATGGTGCTAAGCGTGGCGCATGACGTAAGGGACGGTAAGCAAAGCGCTCAATCAGATAACTCACCGATGCGCACACGCCCATGGTCATGAATAAAACCAGAACTAATATCGCCCATGCTGGCAAACCGAGTGGCAATTGGATGATGAGTGTAATGAGGGTGAGCGACACCATCGCTCCAATCATTAGAACCTCACCATGGGCAAAGTTAATGATTCCTAAAATACCGTAGACCATCGTGTAGCCTAATGCAATCAAAGCATAGATGCTTCCTAGCACCAGGCCATTCATAATCTGCTGCAGCAGAATATCCATCGACAAAGAACCTATAAAAAAATAAGCACCGCGCTGGGTGCTTATCGTATTACTGGATCTTAATAATTTCTAAGACTGACTTCTTTTTATCTTTGTAATCGTACAAGGTGATCACACTCTCTTTGAGATCACCCTTGCCATCAAACGCAATGTTTCCAATCAAACCCTTCATTTGAGTTTGAGGCATAACGGCCAAAATCTTTGCTGGCTCAACTGAATTCGCACGCTTCATGGCATCCACAATCACATAAACTGCGTCGTAGGAGAATGGGGCATAAATATCCACATCAATATTGAAACGATCCTTGTATTTTTTCTGAAACTCTGGGCCCGCATCCATTTTGGAAAGGGTCATCGCAGCTTCTGAACAAACTATGTTGTTAATTGCATCGCCTGCCAGCTCAGCTAACTTGTCGGTGCAGATTCCATCGCCACCCACAATCTTTGCTTTTATTCCCAATTCTCTGGCTTGCTTAGCCAATGGACCACCGGTTGCATCCATACCGCCATACATAATGACGTCGGGCTTACCGGCCTTTACCTTGGTGAGAATAGCTTTAAAGTCAGTTGCCTTGTCATTAGTTGCCTCGCGTGGTAATACCTTCACACCAGCCGCTTTAACAGTTTTCTCAAACTCATCAGCAAGACCCTTGCCATACTGGGTTGAGTCATCAATAATCGCCACCACTTTTGCTTTTAAATTCTTAGCTACATAATCAGCTAACGCTGGGCCCTGTTGCGCATCAGTTGCCACTAAACGAAATGCTGTCTTAAAGCCTTGCTTGGTATATTCCGGATTAGTTGCCGAGGGCGAAATTTGGGTAATGCCAGCATCATGGTAAATCTTCGAAGCTGGGATCGTGGTCCCCGAGTTTAAGTGTCCGACTACTGCTACGACTTTCGCATCAACTAATTTTTGAGCAACTTGAGTGGCGGTCTTGGGATCGGCTGCATCATCTTCTGGAACGAGCTTCAATACCACCTTCTTACCGTTGATGGTTAATCCCGCCTTATTAATTTCCTCGACCGCTAAAACTGCGCCGTTTTCATTTTGCTTGCCCATGTGCGCAATGGATCCAGTTAATGGAGCCACGTGACCGATCTTTACCTCGCCATCGTTAGCTTTACCACCACAAGCTGCTAATAATCCAAATGTTGTGAGCAAAAGCGCACTATATGAAAACATTCTTTGATATGGTTTCATTGGTAAATCCTCCAAGTTAATAATAAAAACTAAACGGGGTGTGTCAGATTTTTGGGTAAGGAAAAAGTTACATCTTCTACAACACCGTCCAGAGATCGAATTTGCCGTGGGCCAAACTCTTGAATGCGCGCCACAATTGCTTGGGCAAGACTCTCAGGAGCCGACGCACCTGCAGTTAAGCCGATTCGCTTCTTGCCTTCAAACCATTCTGGTCGAAGCTGTTCTGGAGCATCGACCATGTAGGCTGGTACACCTAGTTTTTCAGCCAATTCGCGCAGACGATTAGAGTTCGAGCTTGCCTGACTACCCACGACAATGACCAATTGAACTTGGGGTGCCATAAATTTCACAGCATCTTGTCGATTTTGAGTGGCGTAACAAATATCTTGCTTTTTGGGTTGAATAATTTTGGGGAATTTTTTAGTGAGGGCATTCACAATTTCTTTGGTTTCATCCACCGAGAGGGTGGTCTGGGTCACAAATGCTAAACGCTCATCTGCAGAAAAATTAAGCTTTTCGATATCCTCTAGATTCTCAATCAAGAGGATACCGCTATCCACTTGTCCCATCGTTCCCTCAACCTCTGGGTGGCCAGCGTGACCAATCATAAAGACCGTGTATCCATCTTTACACAACTTCACTACCTCAACGTGAACTTTTGTGACCAATGGACAGGTCGCGTCATAGACTTGCAGGCCTCGCTGCGCAGCGTCTTGCCGAACTTGTTGCGACACCCCATGAGCACTGTAGATCACAATTGCTCCACGTGGAATCTCATCGATTTCATCAACAAAAATAGCGCCCTTCGCACGCAACTCATCGACCACATACTTGTTATGAACAATTTCGTGGCGCACATAAATGGGGGCACCAAAGCGGCTAAGAGCCTCGTTCACGATATTGATGGCTCTATCGACGCCTGCACAAAATCCCCTAGGCTGTGCCAGCACTATTTCCGCACTATCAGATGGTGATGGATGATTTTGCATGGATCTTCATTACAAAATGGCAATAATTTCTGCTTCAAAACTTAATTGCTTACCTGCGAGCGGATGGTTGAAATCAAACCATGCTCCCTCTTCATTAATCGATTGCAATACACCGGCATATTGTGCACCGCTAGGCGAATTAAATTCAATCATATCGCCAGGAGCGAATTCGGGAACCTCATCGGTATTGGCCAATAAGACATCCATACCAACCCACTGGATAAGTTCAGGATTGTGTTCACCAAAGGCATCTTGTGGGCTCAAAACGGCAGCGCGCTTTTCACCAACTTTGGCACCCAGTAAAACCTTCTCAAAACAGGGGGCAAATTGACCCGTTCCCAATTGCAAAGTCGCCGGTCGATCATCAAAGGTGTTGATGTAGTCCTCCCCGCCCGGGAGGGTCAATCGGTAGTTGATGGTCAGGAAAGAATTCGGGGAAACAATAGAATCGCTCATGCTGCAATTGTAGCGAGAGAGGCGCAATATCACCCAATCTCTCAGTGGCCAAAAGCACAACAGCCCCGAGAAAAATTAATCCGCCAAGGCGCTGCCTCCTTATCAGACGCCGAGCTCTTAGCGATTTTTCTACGCTCTGGAGTCAAAGGTAAAAGTGCTGTTTCCTTGGCTCAGGATCTACTCAGTCAATTCGAAGGGATGCAAGGACTCATTAATGCCCCGTTAGCTGATATTTACCGCTGTTATGGGATGGGACCCTCCAAATGGGCCCAAATTAAGGCAGCGTATGAACTGGTCAAGCGCTGCCTTCATGAAAGCCTCTCGCAGCAAGCCATATTCTCATCCTCAAAGCAGGTTAGAGAGTTCTTACAGGCCAAAATAGCAAGACTGGAGCATGAGGTATTTCTGTGCCTTTACTTGGACAATAGCAACCGCCTAATTGAGTGCCAAGAACTATTTCGGGGATCGATTGATCAAACTGCCATTTATCCAAGGGAAATTATTAAGGAATGTCTCAATCGCAACGCCAGTGCTCTAGTGGTTGCTCATAACCATCCGGGTGGCAACCCATTACCAAGCCCAAACGATGAAGCAGTGACTCGCGATCTAAGCCAAGCTTTGCACTGGGTCAATATTGCTCTCTTAGACCATTGCATTGTTGCAAAACACGGTTTTTTCTCATTTGCTGATGCCGGCTTACTAGAGAAGCCTCTAAATGATAGTGATTACTAACTTTAAGGGTCATTACATCTGGAATTTCGTCCAAACTCTAGCGCCAAAGTGCAGATGCCTGCTACAATCGTTGTTTTTCGTAATGAAGGAGTGTGTCATGGCAAAAGTTTGCCAAGTCACTGGGAAAAAGCCGATGGTCGGCAACAATGTTTCCCATGCAAATAACAAAACAAAGCGTCGTTTTTTGCCTAATTTGCAAAATCGTCGCTTCTGGGTTGAGTCTGAAAACCGTTGGGTAAGTTTGCGCTTGACCAATGCTGGACTTCGTTTAATCGACAAAAATGGTATTGACTCTGTTTTGGCAGATCTTCGTGCCCGCGGTCAAGTTTAAGGATTAAGTAATGGCTAAAGGCGCACGCGAGAAAATCAAGTTAGAGTCCACTGCTGGAACAGGTCACTTCTACACGACCACAAAAAATAAGCGGACGAAACCCGAGAAAATGGAAATCATGAAATTTGATCCGAAAGCTCGCAAACACGTTGCTTACAAAGAAACTAAGATTAAATAGTCAGTAATTACATCAAACTAAAAACCCGCTCATGAGCGGGTTTTTTATTAAGCCGGATTGGAATAACGTCGAAGACGCAGTGAGAACTCTTTGAGTGAGTGAGGACCAGCCTCCTCTGCTCGGTGACACCATGCGCGTAACTGCCCAAGTAATTGCTCCCGAGTCGCATTAGAACGACCCCAAATTGCATGCAACTCACGGCGCATCTCAATCATCTTACGCAATTGTGAATTAGTTTTCATGAGTTCCTCGAGTTTTTCTTTCTCAAGCACTGTTAACTTGGTTTCATCTTTGTAAAGCCAATCACGGGCATCTTTAAGATGTGATGCAAAATCTTGCATGTGCTGAAGCTCA
>CANHDS010000008.1 GCA_947459465.1 Burkholderiaceae bacterium
AAAATTGTCTCGGTAATGCGTGAGGCACCCCCTGCAATTGCATTCAGCGCCATAAACTGGGCTTGCATATCCGTTGGAAAGGCCGGGTACTCGGAGGTCCGAAAACTCACCGGTTTTGGACGACCACTCATCGATGCAGAAATCCAATCCGCACCTTTTTTTATTTTGAGACCCGCCTCTTTCAGCTTTACTAAGACAGCATCTAAGGTATCAGGTCGACAGTTCTTCAGAACAATCTCACCACCTGTGGCCGCCACCGCACACAAGAAAGTACCAGTTTCAATACGATCAGCGATCACGTGATGGCTTGCTCCGTGCAACGCAGAAACCCCTTCGATCACCAGGCGATCACTGCCAATGCCGCTAATCTTCGCACCCATCTTGACCAATAGCTCTGCCAAATCACCCACCTCAGGTTCGCGCGCTGCATTTTCTAAAATTGTTGTCCCTTGTGCAAGGCAGGCAGCCATCAAGAGATTTTCTGTGCCAGTCACCGTAATCATGTCGGTCAGAATCGCATTACCCTGTAACCGAGTATTGGGCTCCGCAATCTTCGCGACAATAAAACCCTTACGAATCTGAATACCAGCTCCCATCGCTTTAAGACCCTTGATGTGTTGGTCCACGGGTCGCGCCCCAATCGCACAGCCCCCGGGTAGCGACACGGTTGCGCGCCCCATTCGAGCCAAAAGCGGACCCAATACCAAAATAGAGGCTCGCATAGTTTTGACTAACTCATAGGGTGCCTCAGGGCTCGTGATTTCCTTAGCCCGCAAAATCAGATGACTACAATCGCTTGGATTGGGAAACTCCAAGGTAACACCCATCTGTTGCAAAAGCTTTAACATCGTGCGCACATCTTGCAAATCAGGCACATTGAAGAGCTCAACTGGATCGGTCGTTAATAAGCTCGCACACAAAATGGGTAGTGCTGCATTCTTGGCCCCCGCAATCATGATCTCGCCCTTGAGGGGGGCGCCACCCGTCATCACTAATTTATCCATACGTGCTAATCAGAAATCATTTATTGAGCTGCAAACTCGTCTGGGGTAAATGCCTTAATCGAGAGAGCATGGATCTCTGCCTTCATCCGATCACCCAATGCTGCATAGACCATTTGATGACGCTGCACCAAGCGCTTACCTGCAAACGCAGAGCTCACGATGGTGGCATAAAAATGCTGTCCATCGCCCTCGACTTCTAAATGCGAACAGGGGAGCTGCTCACCGATATAACTTTTGACTTCCTCAGGCGTTGGAAACATCGCAATCCTTCATCATTAGTGGCGTAATTTATAACCCGATTGTAGTAAACGCAGAGCTAATCCTGAAACAACCAAAAAAAATGTACTAACGATGGTCAGGCTAAGCCAAGGTGAAACATCAGATACACCAAAAAATCCATACCGAAAGCCATCGATCATATAGAAGAATGGGTTAAGGTGAGAGATGAACTGCCAAATTTCTGGCAAAGAGTGAATCGAATAAAACACGCCGGAGAGCATGGTCGCGGGCATGATCAAAAAGTTCTGAAAGGCAGCCAATTGGTCAAATTTATCTGCCCAAATACCGGCAATTAATCCCAAGCCACCCAAGATCGCAGCGCCCATGAATGCAAACAACACAATCCAAGCTGGGTTTTGCATTGCTGGAACCTCAAAAAAGAGTGTAATGAGTAGAACACCCAAACCCACTACAACCCCACGGAACACAGCAGCTAGGACATACGCTGCATAAAACTCAAGATGGGTGAGAGGCGCCAGTAGTACAAACACCAAATTACCAGTAATCTTTGATTGAATTAATGAAGAGGATGTATTAGCAAATGCGTTTTGCAGCACACTCATCATCACCAAGCCTGGTATTAAAAATGCCGTGTAGGTTAGTTTGTCATACACCACCAAGCGACCTTCTAAAACATGACCAAAAATCATCAGGTACAACACGGCAGTCAAAACAGGTGCCGCAACGGTCTGAAACGCAACCTTATAAAAGCGCTTAATCTCTTTACGTAACAGGGTTGGAAAACCACTGCCGTATTCAAATGGGGTTGGCATGATAACTACTCTTTCGCCATAATTTGAATGAACACATCCTCAAGATCAACTTCCTTTCCCGCCTGAGCTTTGTGTGCTCCATAACGTGCGAGAAGGTTTTGGGTAGTATCGAGTGCTACGACTTGACCAGACTTGAGCATCGCAATCCGACCGCATAAGCTTTCAGCTTCTTCTAAATAATGTGTCGTTAGTAGGATGGTGTGGCCATCTTGATTAAGACGACTAATAAATTTCCACAAAGACTGGCGTAACTCAACATCTACTCCAGCGGTTGGTTCATCCAACACAATCACAGGTGGACGATGCACCAGAGCCTGCGCCACCAAAACACGTCGTTTCATGCCACCAGAGAGCGAGCGCATATTACTGTTGGCCTTACTGGTTAAATCGAGATGGGTCATGATCTCATCGATCCAATCGTCATTGTTCCGAATCCCAAAGTAACCCGACTGAAACCGCAAAGTCTCGCGCACTGTAAAGAAAGGATCAAACACCAACTCTTGCGGAACCACACCCAGTAAACGGCGCGCCTCAATGAAGTTAGTTTGTACATTCGTTCCCATAATGAATGCGCGACCAGAATCGGGTCGGCACAAACCAGCCAAAATAGAGATGAGCGTGGTTTTGCCAGCACCATTGGGGCCCAGCAAACCAAAAAACTCGCCCTCTTTCACATCCAACGAAACATCATTTAGTGCTTGTAGTGAACCGTAGGATTTACTTAAATGTTCGACTAGAACGGCTGATTGCATGACTTACTGCAGCCCTAATAGATTACTTACACCATACACACTGGCAAGCACTCTTAACTTCTCAGGGGGATTTAGAACCACCAACGATTGATTGCGCTTTCCCAGTTGACGTTGCCATGCAAGTAAAACTGCCAGAACGCTTGAATCAAAATCATGTAATGCCGTACAGTCGACTTGGTGTGATTGAACTAAAGCCAATGCCCCTTGATTTTCTACATCTTTAGCATTGGCTTGGGTCACACAAATCGGCAAAGCAAAACTCATACCTACTTCTTACCTGCCAAGGTGGCATTGCGTTCTTGTAAAAACTTAATCAGGCCATCGACGCCATTTTGGCTAATCTGATTAGCAAATTGATTACGATATGCTTCAATCAACCAAGCCCCCATGATGTTGATGTCATAAACCTTCCAACCATCATTCGTTTTCTCAAGTCGGTAGTCCAGAGGAATAGGATCGGATTTACCAACCACCACGGTACGTACAATCACATCGGTATCGCTGGGGCTAGCACGAAAGGGTTTGTATTGAACCGTTTGATCGCGTAACTGACTCAGCGCTCCTGAATAGGTTCGAATTAATAACGACTTAAACTCCGCGATCAACTGGGTTTGCTGCTCAGGACTTGCCTTACTCCAGTTCTTACCCATCGCTAATTGTGTGGTCCTGCGCATATCTGTATAGGGAACAATTTTCTTTTCAACTAAATCCACGACACGCGGGATATTGCCTTTTTGGATTTCTGGATCAGCCTTCACGGAAGCCATCACATCGGCAACGATCGTTTTGATCAGGCCGTCGGGCGTCTTAGGATCTGGCGTATTTTGTGCACTAGCAACCCCCATCAAGGTTGTGAGGATAAGGGCTAGAAAAGATAAAAGGATTGTTTTCACGATAACCGGTCAAAAAGATAAAGAACTAATTTTAGTCTTTTTGAGTCATTTACTCGTAGGGGTTCTCATACACAGGCAAAGTTGGCTCCTTACCTTCCTTGGCCTGATCAATTTGATACTGACGCCGTTGAATATAGGCATCCCGGGTAAAGGTGTACTTATCAAGAGCCGCGCCCTCAAGTAGGTCACCAGCCTCGTAGTAATTATTGCGGGCATTGACAATCCGCAATCCAGTCAAGCTATTACGTAAAGCCACGTCAGGTAGAAGACGAAAGAGGTAATCCGTCTGCAAATCAGCTACTGTGCCAAAGGTATCGCGCACATTGCTAGGTCCAAAAAACGGTAACACGACGTATGGGCCAGAGGGAATACCCCAAACACCAAAAGTCTGACCAAAATCCGCTTTATGTTTTTCTAAGCCTCCCGGTGTGGCCATATCAATAAAGCCACCTAAACCAAATGTTGTATTAACGATCACCCGCATTAAATCGCTAAAGGCCATACTGAAATTACCTTGCAATAAATTAAAGGCCGATGTGTAAATGTCTCGGTAATTTCCGAAAAAGTTATCAATCCCTTGCTGGGCAGGCTTTGGCAGAATAAATCGATACCCTTTGGTGATGGGCTTTAATAGATACTCATCCAATCCCTCATTAAAGGAAAAAACGGAGCGATTAAATGACTCCCATGGATCATGTGGCGATGGCTCGCTCCCTGCAGGAATACTTGCACAACCAATAATGCAAAGGCTCAGAAAAGTAACGCATAGGCGCTTTATGAAAATCACAGTCGGTCTTATTTCTTAAATAATGAGGTTATTTAGCACCCGACTTGGTATCGCCTTTATCTTGGCCGGTATCAGCTGCTTTGTTGTATAAAAACTGACTAATCAGATTTTCTAAGACAATGGCTGATTGTGTTTGCGTGATCTTGCCGCCATCGGTGAGCATTTGATCGTCGCCACCGGCTTCGAGCCCAATGTATTGCTCACCCAATAGTCCCGAAGTCAGAATCTTCGCAGACGAATCCTTGGGGAACTGATAGGTCTTATCAATCGTCATCGTTACCGTGGCTTGATAAGTCTTGTCATCAAATTGAATCGTTGCGATACGACCTACCACAACACCTGCACTTTTGACGGGCGCACGTGGCTTTAACCCACCAATATTGTCAAAACGGGCTGAGACCGTATACGTTGGCGCGAAGGACACGGCACTCATATTACCCACCTTGAGTGCCAAGAAGAGCATAGCCAACATACCAATCGCTACGAATAATCCAACCCAAATATCAATCGCACTTTTTCTCATAAGAATCCTAGTTTATTCCGATCTTGGTCTGCGCCTTAATTAGAAAACATCATGGCGGTCAATAAAAAATCCAAAGCCAGCACCGCTAAGGATGAAAGAACAACTGTTCTCGTGGTCGCTTGCGAGACCCCCTCTGGAGTGGGTTTTGACTCATAGCCTTGATAAAGGGCAATAAATGTAACTGCAATACCAAAGACAATGCTCTTAATAAAACCATTGGCAATATCATCAAATAAATCGACGCCACCTTGCATTTGCGACCAAAATGCGCCGCTATCGACGCCAATAAGGGGAACTCCAACGAGATAGCCACCCAAAACACCGACAGCAGTAAAGATTGTTGCCAAAATAGGCATGGCAATAATTCCAGCCCACAAACGGGGTGCAATCACGCGACGCAGAGGATCAACCGCCATCATTTCCATGGCGGATAACTGCTCACCGGCCTTCATAAGACCAATCTCTGCAGTAAGTGATGTTCCAGCACGACCCGCAAACAATAAAGCAGTAATGACTGGGCCCAACTCGCGTGTTAACGATAAAGCCACTAACAAACCTAAGGCCTGCTCCGATCCGTAACGTGTTAGGGTGTAATAGCCCTGCAAACCCAAGACAAAACCAACAAATAGGCCTGAGACAGTAATAATCACAAAGGAATAATTACCAACAAACAAAATTTGATCGGATACTAAACGCGGTCTCTTGAGCAGCGAACCCGAACGCGTGAGTACTAAGAAAAACATCCGAGCGGCATACCCAAGGCCGGTAATATTTTTGCGGATGAAAAATCCAAGATCACCCAATGCATTTGTGATTGGGTTATTTTTGGAGCTTGGTTCCAAATTCATTGGCGAAGTATTCCAAAATCGCTGGCTAAATCCGGGCCTGGGTAATTAAATGGCACTGGGCCTTCGGGAGATGCATCTAAAAATTGACGAACAAAGGGGTCAGTTGAGTGGTTCAGTTCATCGGGCGTACCTTGCGCACCGATCTTGCCATTGGCAATAAAGTACACGTAGTCTGCGATCTCGAAGGTCTCTTCGACATCGTGTGTCACCAGAATACTGGTTGCCCCCAAGGCATCATTCAAATTTCGGATTAAGCGCGCCGTGATCCCTAGGCCAATCGGATCTAAACCTGCGAATGGCTCGTCATACATGATGAGTGGGGGGTCTAAAACGATCGCGCGCGCCAAAGCAACCCGCCTCGCCATCCCCCCCGAAATCTGCGATGGCATCAAATCACGAGCGCCACGTAAACCCACCGCATTTAATTTCATCAGCACCAAATCACGAATTAGTTCTTCGCTTAGACTCGTATGCTCGCGTAATGGGAAGGCAACGTTCTCAAACACACTCAAATCAGTAAACAAGGCACCGAACTGAAATAGCATGCCCATACGTCGCCTTGCTTGCATCAGCTGTTCGCTATTCATCGCAGAAATCTCACGACGTTCGAACTCAACGGAACCCGTTTGAGCAGTTACCTGACCGCCGATCAACCGCAATACTGTGGTCTTACCGCAGCCCGAACCGCCCATCACGGCGACCACTTGGCCGCGGCGAAATTCCATATGAAGTCCGCCAAGAATTTGGCGCTCGCCCGGGGCATAGGAGAAGTCTACTCCCCGAATGGAAACAACCGGCGAATCGATCTCGTGAGCGGCGAAAGCTAAGGACATTACTCGATTATCGTGGCAAAACCGATGAGCCCATTAAATACTCATCGACTGCGCGCGCACATTGACGCCCCTCACGAATCGCCCAAACGACCAACGATTGACCACGACGCATATCACCAGCAGCAAATACCTTGGCCACATTCGTGTGATAAGCATGGCGACCATCAACCACTGCCTTGGCATTGCCGCGTGCATCTTTCTCTACTCCAAAGGCATTTAAGATTTGCTGAGCGGGGGAAACAAAGCCCATTGCCAGTAAAACTAAATCGGCTTTGATCTCAAACTCAGAATTTGGGACCTCGCTCATCTTGCCGTCTTTCCACTCCAAACGCACACCAATGAGTTTTTCAACTTTACCGTTTTTGCCCTCAAAACGCTTAGTGGCTACTGACCAATCACGCTCACATCCCTCTTCATGCGAAGAGGAGGTACGAAGTTTAGTCGGCCAATAGGGCCAGACTAAGGGTTTATTTTCCTCTTCGGGTGGCTGAGGCAATAACTCAAACTGCGTGACATTCTTTGCACCATGCCGATTGGATGTGCCTACACAATCCGAACCGGTGTCACCACCACCGATCACAACGACATGCTTATCCGTTGCCCGAATCTCATTTTTGAGATCACCAGCGACCTCCTTGTTTTGTGGAATTAAAAATTCCAGTGCAAAATGAATCCCGCTTAACTCACGGCCGGGCACTGGCAAATCACGGGGTTGCTCGGCACCACCACTGATAATGACTGCATCAAAGTTTTTAAGCAGCTCTTCCGGACTCACGGTTTTTTGAGCGTAGTTCTTCACTTCCTTGCCAAGGCTCTCTTTACCTACAAAAACACCGGTAGCAAAAGTAACGCCCTCAGCTTGCATTTGCTCTACACGCCGGTCAATTAGCCATTTCTCCATCTTGAAATCAGGAATGCCGTAACGCAGTAAACCGCCTACCCGATCATTCTTTTCATAAACGGTCACATCATGGCCAACCCGCGCCAACTGTTGAGCCGCCGCCATACCAGCAGGACCAGAACCAACCACGGCGACCTTTTTGCCAGTCTTTGTTTTGGGTGGTTGCGGCTTTACCCAATCATTGGCCCACGCTTTATCAATAATGGCATGCTCAATCGACTTAATACCAACTGGTAACTGGTTGATGCCGAGCGTACACGCTGCCTCACAAGGCGCCGGGCAAATACGGCCCGTGAACTCTGGAAAATTATTCGTGGAATGCAAAACCTCAATCGCATTTTTCCAATCGCCTTGATACACCAAATCATTAAAGTCAGGGATGATGTTATTCACCGGGCAACCGTTATTACAAAATGGAATCCCGCAATCCATGCAACGCGCGCCTTGCACCTTCGCATCGGCATCCGATAGCGCCGCAACAAATTCTTTGTAATGATGAATTCGCTTAACCGGCGCTTCATAGGTCTCTTCGACCCGCTCAAATTCCATAAATCCAGTGACTTTACCCATACTAACTCCAAAGATTCTTCATTAATGAATATGCGTGATCAAGCCATCACAGGCTTACTTTGATCTTGCCCTTGAGCGCGCTCCCACAGTTCGCCAAGAGCCCGCTTATATTCGGTAGGCAAGACCTTCACAAAACGCAAGCGAGACTTTTCCCAATCGGCTAATAATGCTTTAGCGCGCTCTGACCCGGTGTAGCGGAAATGCCGTTCAATCAATGTCTTTAAGATTTGCTCATCGGTTTGACGCTCACCACCCTCTTTGACATTAACCGGTGCATGCCACATTGACTTAGGCATACTTGTAATCTGCTCCGAAGATGGCAATACTTTCTCAAGGGTTGCCATCGTGGTATTGCACCGCTTCTCAAAAAGTCCGTCTTCATCAAAGACATAAGCAACACCACCGCTCATGCCCGCAGCAAAGTTACGACCAGTTTTACCAAGTACTACAACCGTACCTCCGGTCATGTACTCGCAACCATGGTCACCCGTGCCTTCTACAACCGCAATCGATCCGGAGTTACGAACTGCAAAGCGCTCACCAGCTACGCCATTGAAAAATGCTTCGCCTTCAATAGCTCCGTATAGCACTGTATTACCCACAATAATGTTTTGGGAGGTATCGCCGCGGAACTCGTGAGGTGCACGCACCACAACGCGACCGCCCGACAATCCCTTACCAACGTAGTCGTTCGCATCACCCACCAGATCCAAAGTAATGCCGCGAGCTAAAAATGCTGCAAAACTTTGTCCCGCCGTACCATTTAACTGAATATGGATCGTGTCATCCGGTAAGCCTAAATGTCCATAACGCTTAGCTAGCTCACCAGAGAGCATCGCCCCTACAGTCCGGTTCACGTTGCGGATGGGCACAATGAAGGAGACCTTCTCGCCACGTTCTAAAGCTGGCTCACTCTTCTCAATCAAGGTATGGTCAAGCGCAGCGCCTAAGCCATGATCTTGGGTGAGTGTTTGGTGACGCGGCTCGTCATGTGAGACCTTCGGTAAGGCAAATACCTTGCTGAAATCCAAGCCCTGCGCCTTCCAATGATCAACGCCCTTACGCGTGTCCAAGAGATCAACACGACCAATCAGTTCATCAAAAGTTCGGATTCCAAGTTGCGCCATAATCTCGCGCACCTCTTCAGCAATGAAGAAAAAGAAATTAACAACATGCTCGGGTTTACCTGAGAACTTCTTACGCAACAGCGGATCCTGTGTTGCAACACCTACTGGACACGTATTGAGATGGCATTTACGCATCATGATGCAACCCTCAACTACTAAAGGCGCTGTAGCAAAACCAAACTCATCTGCACCCAGTAAAGCCCCGATCACAACATCTCGGCCAGTTTTCATCTGACCATCAGCTTGCACGCGAATCCGACTACGCAGTTGATTGAGTACGAGTGTTTGCTGGGTCTCTGCAAGACCCAATTCCCAAGGGGTACCCGCATGCTTAATCGATGACAAGGGAGATGCGCCAGTACCACCATCATGACCAGCGATCACGACGTGATCCGACTTTGCTTTAGCCACGCCGGCTGCAACCGTGCCAACACCGACTTCTGAGACAAGTTTGACTGAAACGTCGGCTTGAGGATTGACATTCTTTAAGTCATGAATGAGTTGCGCCAAATCCTCAATGGAATAAATATCATGGTGTGGTGGTGGCGATATTAGACCAACACCAGGCACAGAGAATCGCAGACGACCAATATAGTCCGAGACCTTGCCACCCGGTAATTGACCACCTTCACCGGGCTTTGCCCCTTGGGCCATCTTAATTTGAATTTGATCTGCTGAGCGCAAATACTCAGTCGTTACCCCAAAACGTCCTGATGCGACTTGCTTGATCTTAGAGCGCAATGAATCCCCATCTTGCAAGGGGATATCTACTTCAACCACATCGCTACCTAAGATGCTAGCGAGAGTCTCGCCCTTCTTAATCGGAATCCCTTTAAGCTCATTGACATACCGATTTGGATCTTCACCACCCTCACCCGTATTGGATTTACCACCAATTCGATTCATCGCAATTGCTAAAGTGGCGTGCGCCTCAGTCGAAATTGAACCCAAGGACATTGCGCCCGTAGCAAACCGTTTAACAATTTCTTTGGCAGGCTCGACTTCATCGAGCGGTATTGCTTTATTAGGATCAATCTTGAACTCAAATAAGCCACGTAAGGTCATCAGACGCTTACTCTGATCATTAATTAGGTTGGCATACTCTTTATAGGTTTGATAGCCCTTCTCTGGCCCCGTGCGAGTGGCATGCTGTAACTTTGCAATCGAATCGGGCGTCCACATATGTTTTTCACCACGCACCCGATAGGCGTACTCTCCACCCGTATCCAACATATCGGCCAATACAGGATCGTCTCCAAAAGCAGCATGGTGCATCCGCAGCGCCTCTTCAGCAACCTCAAAGACGCCAATTCCACCGACATTTGAAGAAGTCCCTTTAAAGTACTTATCAATCAGTTCGTGATTAAGGCCAATCGCTTCAAAGATTTGAGATCCGGTATAAGACATGTATGTCGAAATTCCCATCTTCGACATAACCTTTTGCAAGCCCTTACCAATTGCTTTAACAAAATTCTTAATGGCTTTTTCAGGTGATAAATCGCCCGAGAGGCCTTTAGCCATCTCAGCCAAAGTCTCCATCGCTAAGTAGGGATGAATCGCTTCTGCACCATAGCCTGCTAATAATGCAAAGTGATGCACTTCACGAGCGCTACCGGTCTCAACGACTAAGCCGGTGCTGGTTCGCAAACCGCGCTCGACCAAATGCTGATGAATCGCTGAAGTTGCTAAGACCGCAGGGATTGCCATGTGATCTCGATCGACCTGACGATCACTCACGATCAATATATTGAATCCACTACGCACCGCATCGGTTGCTTCGGCGCATAACGAAGCTAAGCGCGCCTCAATTCCTTCCTTACCCCATGCGACTGGATAACAAATATCCAACTCATGGGAGCGGAACTTTCCACCGGTGTAATGCTCAATATGGCGTACCTTGGTCATATCATCTAAGTCCAAGACCGGTTGACTAATTTCTAATCGCATCGGTGGATTGATATTGTTGGTATCTAATAAATTAGGTTTTGGTCCAACAAACGACACCAAAGACATCACAAGATTCTCGCGAATTGGATCAATCGGAGGATTAGTAACCTGGGCAAATAATTGCTTAAAGTAGTTATAGAGTGACTTACTGCGATCGGACAATACGGCCAGTGGGCTGTCATTACCCATCGAACCAATGGCCTCCTCCGCATTCTGTGCCATGGGCGCCATCAGGTATTTCAAATCTTCCTGGCTATAACCAAATGCTTGTTGACGATCAAGTAACTTGGCAGCTGGGCGAATATGTTTAGCATCCTCTTGAGTATCTTTTTTACTGACATCTAACTCATCGAGCTTCACACGTACCGCATCGATCCAGCTCTTATAAGGCTTGGCCTTCGAAACTGAGTTCTTTAACTCCACATCATCAATGATGCGGCCTTGATCCATGTCGATCATGAACATCTTGCCAGGTTGTAAGCGCCACTTTTGCACAATCTTGTTTTCTGGAATCGGTAATACACCGGCTTCAGAGGCCATGATGACCAAATCATCATCAGTGACGTAATAACGTGCAGGTCTTAGACCATTGCGGTCTAAGGTGGCTCCAATTTGTCGTCCGTCGGTGAAGGCCATCGCTGCAGGTCCATCCCAAGGCTCCATCATGGCAGCATGGTATTCATAAAACGCACGACGATTCTCATCCATCAAGGTATGTTGCTCCCATGCCTCCGGAATCATCATCATCATCGCTTGTGCCAAAGGATAGCCGGCCATCACCAATAGCTCGAGGCAGTTATCAAATGAAGCGGTATCGGATTGGCCTGGATAGATGAGGGGCCATAACTTTTGTAAATCATCACCCAATACTGGTGAACTAATTGCGCCAGTGCGGGCATTAATCCAGTTCACATTACCTTTTACTGTATTAATCTCGCCATTATGGGCGAGTAAACGATAAGGATGGGCCAGTTCCCACGCAGGGAAGGTATTTGTGG
>CANHDS010000009.1 GCA_947459465.1 Burkholderiaceae bacterium
GTCGAGGAATCGATTGCAGAGGCGCTAGATTTTCGGCGGGCGATGCGCAAGGTTGATGAGGAGTTTGGATCCGATTGGTGGTTTAAGGTATGGGGTCCGGATCATTTGGCCGAAGAGGGTATTGGTACCCGTGATGATTGGATTTTAGAACCCAACGCATATTGGCATGACTTTGGTAATCTCGCCAAGAACTTCAATATGCTTGACCCCATCAAAGCGACGGTTGTGACGCCAGGCCTCGATATTGATGGTAATTTTGGCGAGATTGGTATTCCTGCAAGCATTGTGACCAAATACCTAGCCGAGCATGGTGTGATTGTTGAAAAGACCGGTCTTTATTCGTTTTTCATTATGTTTACTATTGGCATCACCAAGGGACGCTGGAATACCTTGGTGACCGAGTTGCAACAGTTCAAAGATCACTTTGATAAAAACCAACCCCTTTGGAAGGTATTGCCAGAGTTTGTCGCAAAGCATCCGCGCTACGAGCGAGTCGGCTTACAAGAGATATCCGCACAAATCCATTCGTTTTATAAGAGCCGCGATGTAGCGCGTATGACCACTGAGATGTATCTCTCGAATATGGAGCCAGCGATGATGCCAGGGGATGCCTGGAGCAAGATGGCCCATAAAGAAATCGATCGGGTTCCGATTGATGAGCTTGAGGGCCGGATTACTGCCATGCTCGTGACCCCGTATCCCCCAGGTATTCCTCTGCTGATTCCAGGTGAGCGTTTTAATCAAGCGATCGTGGATTATTTACGCTTTGCGCGTGACTTTAATCAGCAATTCCCGGGCTTTGAGACGGATATCCATGGGCTTGTTAAAAATGCCGATGGCAATAACGGCTACTACGTCGATTGCGTGCGCGCTTAACGACGACCCAGCTACTTCTTTTTTAGACCAGCACGTGCCCGTTTGATGGCAGCAACCACCTGTTTGGGAGCGGTACCGCCCTCATGATTACGGGCACCCACTGAACCTTTGGGGGTTAAGACCGCAAATACCTCCTGGGTAATTAACTTGGATTTGGGGCTTAATCCGCATGCCTTAATGAGTTCAGCCAGACTTAGATCGCTTAAGGCGCAATTTTTCTCAACACAACGTTTGACTGCATGGGCGACAGCCTCATGCGCATCCCGAAATGGTAAGCCCTCTTTGACTAAATAATCTGCGAGATCGGTCGCAGTTGCAAAACCCTCTTGCGCTGCGTTTTCCATGACAGTCTTTTGAACTTTGATATGCGGCACCATATCGGCAAAAATTTGGATGGTTTGGCTAACCGTATCGACGGCATCAAAAAGTGGCTCTTTATCTTCTTGATTGTCTTTGTTATATGCCAAAGGCTGCCCCTTCATTAGGGTAAGAAGGGCAATTAAATCGCCATTCACCCGACCAGTCTTGCCTCGGGCTAACTCTGGAACATCGGGATTTTTCTTCTGCGGCATGATCGAGCTGCCAGTGCAAAAGCGATCCGGTAAATCAATAAAACCAAAACGTGGGCTTAACCACAGAATGAGTTCTTCAGACAGTCGCGAAATATGCATCATCAAAATTGCAGCGGCGGCACAAAACTCAATCGCAAAGTCACGATCGGAAACAGCATCGAGCGAGTTTTGACAGACCCCATCGAATCCGAGTGTCTTAGCAACGCGTGCCCGATCAATTGGGTAGCTCGTGCCAGCTAAGGCAGCAGCACCCAATGGTAATTGATTGACGCGCGAGCGGCAGTCGGCCAAGCGCTGGGAATCTCGGGTAAACATCTCGTAAAATGCGAGAAGGTGGTGTCCGAACGTGACCGGTTGAGCCACTTGCAGATGGGTGTGACCGGGCATGATGGTGCTGGCGTGTTGCTCGGCTAGGTTGAGGAAAGCCTCGCGCAAGCGGGTCAGATCCCCTTGAATCAAATCGATCTCGCTTCTAAGCCATAAACGAATATCGGTTGCGACTTGATCATTGCGGGACCGACCTGTATGCAGACGTTTGCCGGCATCCCCAATCAATTTAGTGAGTCTGGCTTCAATGTTGAGGTGGACATCTTCAAGGGCTAATTGCCAATCAAAGCGGCCGCCCACAATTTCTTTTTCGATTTGCGCCATCCCCTTTTGGATGGCTAAGAAATCGGCTTTGGAAATGATTTTCTGGGCAGCAAGCATCTCGGCGTGGGCTAAGGATCCTGCAATATCCACCAGGGCTAGGCGTTGGTCAAAGGCCAGCGAGGAGGTGTAGTGCTGAACCAAGGTATCAACGGGTTCAGCAAAGCGGCCAGACCATGCTTTGGATTTGTTGGCTAAGGAATTTTTGGATGCGCTCATAAACACAGTATATTGTGTGTCGTAACAGTTTATTTTAATTCTGAAGTTGCCCTATGAGCCCAACGCGATTAGTTATTGCCTCTCGTGAGAGCAGGCTTGCCATGTGGCAAGCCGAACATGTTCAAGCATGCCTTCAAAACCTCTATCCAAATTGCGAGGTCGTTATCCTAGGAATGACCACCAAAGGTGATCAAATCTTAGATCGCGCACTATCTAAAGTGGGGGGCAAGGGTCTATTTGTAAAAGAACTGGAAACTGCCCTAGAAGATGGTCGCGCTGATCTTGCGGTGCACTCATTAAAAGACGTGCCGATGGTGATGCCAGAGGGCTTTGATCTGTCATGCATCATGGTGCGCGAGGACGCGCGCGATGCCTTGGTTTCTAATGAATATGCAAGCCTCGCTGAGCTACCTGCGGGAGCGGTTGTTGGCACTTCAAGCCTGCGACGTGAGGCAATTATTCGTAGTCAATACCCGCATTTGCGGGTTGAGCCATTGCGCGGCAATTTAGATACTCGGATGGCCAAGCTTGACCGTGGTGAATACCAAGCCATCATTCTGGCTGCAGCAGGCTTAAAGCGGCTAGGTATGGGTTCTCGGATTAAAGCCTTACTGCCTTATGATCCCCACACCCCAGCTGCAGGCCAAGGGGCATTAGGGATTGAAACCTTGAGCGCACGCCCCGATGTGAAAGCCTGGCTTGCACCTCTAAACGATCTACCCACTGCCTTAGCGGTGACTGCCGAGCGAGCGGTATCCCGAAAATTGGGCGGTTCGTGCGAAGTCCCACTAGCGGCCCACGCACAATGGCAAACCCCCCACGAACTTACCATGCGCTCATATGTTGCTAGTACCGATGGTCGGCAAATTTGTTTAGCTACGGGCTCACGTGCAATCGCAAATTATCAAGAAGCTGAAGCATTTGGCCTGGCAATTGCCGATGATCTAATTGCGAAGGGGGCGGCAGCCTTATTGCCGCACTAAATTTGTGAACGCTTTTGAGCCGGCGATCATTGTTACCCGACCGACCGGTCAAGCACGGCGCTTAATTGAGCTGATGGATGCAGCCACGCAGGTAGTCTCTCCGTCCGTACGGATTATTAGTCTTCCTTTACTGACCATTATTCCGAAAAGTGATGCGGCGCTCTCAATGCAATTGCGCACCGCTTTACAACGCGCAACACTGATCGTTTTTGTGAGCCCTAATGCAATTGAGTGCACGATGCGGGCCATTGATGAGTCCGGATCCTCCTGGGAGCAATTGGTGGATCCCACAGTGAAGATTGGGGTGGTGGGGCAGAGCAGTCAAGAGGCACTAATTCGACATGGAGTGACTAAAGAGTTCATCTTAGTTCCAGCTCAAGACGAATCGGATTCAGACGGTCTATGGAAGGTACTCCAAACCACCATCTCTGATTGGTCAAGAGAATCGGTCTTAATTATTAAAGGGGAGGGAGGGCGCGAGACCTTGATGGAACAATTTCGCTCGGTAGGCGCTACGCTAGAGCTTGTATCGATCTACGCGCGCATCCCCTTAGATCTAGGAAGTTCATTGTGGCAGTCGTGTGCCGTACTTGATCCTCACCATACGCTATGGACCTTAACATCCTCCGAGGCGGTTCGGCACTTAGGTCAGCGGAGTAAAGAAGTTGACCGAATTCCAAAAATTACGATTGAAGGTAGTCATGCGCTATGCAGTCATGTCAATATTGCACATGCCGCAAAGCAGATCGGCTTTACAAATGTTTCGGTTTGCGAGCCCCGTGATGAATCAATTAGCGAGTTGGCTGTAGCTTGGCTAGCAGAGCAGGTAAAAAAATCTCCATAACCAATAAAGGATGGCCATTGAGCTGGTAGAGAGTGCGCCTGGCCCACACGCGCTTGGGGAGGTCTGCATAACGGCGCCGACAGGCTTTCCATTCTGGATGGTGATGATCTAAACGGACGATTTGCCGAATGGGACGAAAGCGCCCCTTGAGATCTTTTGCAAATAAAACGGCACCCAAGGGTTTATGACCTAGTTTCAGAATGCTGTGATTGCTTCCAATGGAACTCGTAATCGGTAATACGCTACGCGCCATCACAATGGGTTCGCCTTGATCACACAGCAAGATTTCACGAATGCGCGAGTGATTCATTGGGCGTCGAAAGAACTTTTTTTCTGACGCGACTAAATTTTGTTTGCAATCGGCAAGGATCTGCAATTCAAGATGGCGATCCGCGGGATATTGAAGTTCATTCTCTAGTTTGCGTGTGAGTGATCCGGTGTCGCTTAACCATTCTTGTAATGCCAACGGAGCACCCAACGGTGCTCCATGGTCAAGTAGATGCCAGGTGGATGGAGAGCGAGACTTCCGCCACAACATACAAAGTACGATTAATGCTGGCGTGCGCTGTTTTGGAAGGCGCCTGTGCGGGAACCAAAACGTGGTCCCGAACTCTTTCGAGCCTGCCCACCAAACTTGGGCTTACCACGCTTGGCAGTCCCTGGTCGATGATTAGGTTTGTGCGCACTTGGTTTCTGTTGGGGCTCAAGACCAGCAATTTCTGCAGCGGCCATGGGTTGCTGAGTAAAGCGCTCAATGGCTCTGATCTTCACGCGATCACGATGCTCGGCTAAGGTGATGGCAATTCCATTCCGTCCTGCACGACCAGTACGACCGATGCGGTGGGTATAGTCTTCGGGTTTCATGGGAAGACCAAAATTAATCACGTGACTGATGCGGGGTACATCAATTCCGCGGGCTGCTACATCGGTGGCGACCAAAATCCGGGTTTGGCCTTTGCGCAATGAGTCTAGGCGACGATTACGAACGGCTTGAGGCATCGCACCATGCAGCGCACTGGCTTGATAGCCATTGGCGCGCAAGGTATCCGCAATCTTTTCGCTTTCCACTTGGGTGCTCGCAAAGACAACCGCTTGATCAAGCTCAGGGTCAGACAGTAGATGCTCCAGCAAACGATGTTTATGCGCCATGTTGTCAGCCCAATGTAGCTTTTGGGCAATATTGGCATGCGCTTCACCGGCATGAGCAAGCTCGATGCGCTTGGCATCCTTCGTAAGGTTGGAGGCGAGGCTCATAATCCGCGGAGCGAATGTTGCTGAGAACATTAGTGTCTGGGTGCGACCTTTGCAACGCTCGTCGATTGCCTCAAGATCCTCGGCAAAGCCAAGATCTAACATGCGATCGGCCTCATCGACTACGAGACATTCGACTTGGTCTAAGCGAATAGCACGTGAATTAAACAAATCCAATAAACGACCCGGTGTGGCTACGACTAAGCTAGCACCTTTAATTGCCTGGATTTGCTTGCCATAGGGCATACCACCCATGATGGTAGCAATTCGTAAGCTTTTAATGCCGCGTGCCAGATTAATTGCATCGGTCGCAACTTGTTGGGCCAGCTCCCGCGTGGGGCACAAGACTAAGATCTTGGGCTGAGCGCGACCTGGTACAGGGCTGCCATGGGGGTTAGCAAGAACGAGTTGATGAAGAAGTGGCAACAAAAAGGCAGCGGTCTTGCCGCTTCCCGTTTGACTGCTCACCAATAGATCACCACCCTCGAGGGCTGCAGGTATGACCTGTGCTTGTACGGGGGTAGCTTGGGTGTAACCGAGCGCCTCAATGTTTTTGAGTAAGGGCGCAGCTAAGTTGAGTGAAACAAATGAATGATTCGTAATTTCAGCAGAATGTGACATGCAATATCCATCCTCTTATAGGATGGTCTCCGGTTGTGCGCCGAGTTTATGTAAAGGCGCGATGGTCAAGGGCATCGACCATCAGACAAGCGGCAGCGGGGTAAATACCAAAACGCTGAAAAATGTAAATTGCTGGGGACGATGTTTCAAAAAGCCCTCCATTATGACACGTTTCCTGTTTATGATCTAGTCATGCTGGATTGGATGAATTTGACCCATGTGGGCATCGTGCAGTTACCAACCTTTATTTTGGGTACTATCGCGATTGTTTTATTGCCGGGCCCAAACTCCCTTTATGTCCTAACAGCCACCTCCCAACTGGGCTGGAGGGCAGGGGTATGGGCGTCATTTGGCATCGTGGTGGGTGATTCGATCCTCATGGTGGCCATTGTTTTGTGGGCTGCATCGCTCTTACAAAACTCCCCCACTCTGTTTATTGCATTGCGCTGGATGGGAGCAATTTATTTACTGTGGCTAGCTTGGGGTCTGATACAAACCGCGTGGTATCGCTTTCAAGGGCATTCTCTACAGAACAGCACCCAAGGAACCTCCATGCGGCTAATGCAAATGCATCCATTGGTGGCTGCGCTGGCTTTATCACTTACGAATCCCAAAGCTATTTTTTTCTTTATTTCCTTCTTCACTCAGTTTGTCGATCCCCAATTTACCAATCCAGCGCTCAGTTTTTTATACCTTGCCATCATCTTGCAAATGATTAGCATCACTTATCTGAGTGCGTTGGTTTTGGCTGGAGAAGCACTGGCTCATCGGTTAGAGCGTTATCCGCAATGGGCAGCCGTACTTTGGTTTGGAGTAGGCATCCTATTTGTCTTTTTTGCATTACGCTTACTCATTGGAAATTAAGATCACTAACGATTGGAGCGTATTTGTGGCAACGATGACAGAGAAAGCAATATTGGGTGGCGGGTGTTTTTGGTGTCTCGAAGCGGTTTATCAGCGTGTACAAGGTGTGCAGCATGTAATCTCGGGATATGCCGGTGGCCATGTCGAAAATCCGAGCTATGAGGCGGTTTGCTCCGAGTCAACCGGCCATGCCGAAGTAGTTTTGATTGAGTTTGATCCCACCAGAATTACGTATCGGCAGTTATTAGAAATCTTCTTTGTGATCCACGATCCGACGACACTCAACTATCAAGGCAATGATGTGGGAACCCAGTACCGCTCGGTTATTTACGCGCTTAACGAGCAGCAATTGCAAATCGCGAACGCCTTAGTGAAAGAGCTTGGTGAGCAACGACAGTTTCCTGATCCGATCGTAACGGAGGTCAGCATGGCCCCCGTTTTTTATCCTGCGGAAGACTATCATCAGAACTACTATCGCAATCACCCGTTTCAGGGCTACTGCATGGCTGTAGTTGGACCCAAAGTGAGTAAGTTCAAAAAAACCTTCGCGGCCTTACTCAACGATTGAGGATGGCAGTGAAATTAAGGTGCTAGGCGACTGATGCGCCATGCCTCTTGAGCCTTGGTGTACAAAATCCGATCATGAAGGCGCGAGGGGCGGCCTTGCCAAAATTCGATTCTTTCGGGCTGTAAGCGATACCCACCCCATTGCATTGGTCTGGGCGGGTTATCTCCAAATTGATCCTGAAAACGCCGCTCCTCCTGTTCTAAAAAAGCCCGGCTTTCAATTTCTCGACTTTGAGGCGAAGCCCAAGCACCAATGCGAGATGCTGGGGGGCGTTGAAAAAAATAAGCATCACTCTCGGCAGCACTGAGTTTCGAAACAATGCCATTGATTCGAACTTGGCGCTCCAACTCATGCCAATGAAATAGGAGTGCTGCTTGAGGACGACTTGCGAGCTCCAGTCCTTTTTGACTCTCATAATTGGTAAAGAAGCAAAAACCGCCCTGACTGATTCCTTTTAATAGAACAACCCGTGCAGAGGGAGTGCCTACTGTATCAGCCGTCGCTAGCACCATCGCATTGGGCTCCGGACACTCCGCTTGACTTGCTTGTAAGAACCAGGTCTCAAATAGAGCGATCGGATCTTGAGGCGCATCGTTTTCCGATAGCTGCCCTGCGGTATAGTTTTTGCGTAAATCGGCTAGGTTTTTGCTGATTGAACTCATGGATTGAGTATAAAGAGAGCGTATGCCAAACGAAAGAGTAGTTGACGAGACCGCCTGTGAAGCTAATTCAAACGCAGATCGACGTTTTGCTGGGGTTGCTCGTCTATATGGTGAGGATGCATTTGCAGCTTTTGGTCGCGCCACCGTTGTGGTGATCGGTTTGGGTGGGGTTGGCTCGTGGGCTGCTGAAGCATTGGCGCGCTCTGCGGTCGGTCATTTGGTTTTGGTCGATTTTGATCATATTGCACCCAGCAACGTCAATCGCCAATTGCATGCCATTGAAGGAAGTTTTGGAAAGGCAAAAGTAGCAGTGATGGCAGAGCGTTTACAGGCAATCAATCCAAGCATCACCATTACTATCCATGACCAATTTGCGGAGCCTGGAAATTTAGACCAGATTATTCAAAAGGGCTCATTTGTGTTGGATGCTTGCGATGATGTGTCTGCCAAGGTGGGGCTCGCTGATTTTTGTCGGCGTCACCAGATTTCGTTGGTGATGTGCGGAGGTGCCGGAGGCAAGATTGACCCCACCCGCATTCAGATTGCAGATTTATCTAAAACCACCCAAGACCCCTTACTGGCGAAAATCAGAGCCCAATTGCGTAAAAACCATTCATTTTGTAGGGATTTGAAGAAATCCATGGGAATTCAGGCCGTTTACTCATCCGAAGCCAGGAGAGGCATAGCCAGTGGGGGTTTGGAGTGTTCCGGGTATGGCTCAGGGGTCACTGTGACGGCCGCCTTTGGATTTGCAGCGGCTGCTTCATGCCTTGCCCAAATAGCCAATTCCTAGAATTAATCTTTTTGCTAAACTCCTGATTTACTTGAAATTGATGTTCAGGTAATGAGTTTGTCAACGCTTTGTTTTTTGTAAGCGTTAATGAACTAGCTTTAGCTAAAGCCATTCGTAGCTACATTGGTTTTGGTTAAGGTGGCAGTTAGATCCGTAGGAGACTACGTTTATTAATTTTATTTTGGAGTTTTACATGAAAAAGATCGTTGCTATGTTAGTTGCTGGTTTGTTCTCTGCTGGTGTTTTCGCTCAAGCACCTGCTCCTAAGAAAGATGAGAAGAAAGACGCTAAGCCAGCTGCTGCTGCTCCAGCTGCTCCAGCTGCTCCAGCTGCTCCAGCCAAGAAGTAATCCTTTTTGTCTGAAAGAACCCCAGCTTGCTGGGGTTTTTTTATACCTAAATTTTAGTTTGAAACCGCTCCCCAACCCCCATCATTTTTGACGGCGTCTTGTCGATTCAGCACATATAAGAACGCTATTTAGATTGAAATAACCTCACACTCTCAAACCATGTTCTACGCCATCGTTATTTTTATCTCCGCGTTCCTCATTTTTTTAGTCCAACCATTAATCGCAAAACAAATTTTGCCGTGGTTTGGTGGCTCAGCTGCCGTGTGGGGTACATGCTTACTTTTTTTTCAATCTGCGCTACTCGCGGGATATGCATACGCAGATGTATTGACTCGTTATCTCTCGATGAGGCGACAGGTCATGGTGCACGGCGTTCTTTTAGTTGCCGCAATCATCACGATGCCAATTATTGCCAGTGATGCATGGCGCCCCCTTGGTAACGAGGATCCCATTTTAAGAATCTTGGGACTGCTGTTGGCAACGATTGGTCTTCCATATTTCTTGCTCGCAAGTACCACCCCGTTGATTGGTGCTTGGTATTGGCGACGTCATCAGGCATCGGCCCCTTATCGCTTATTTGCCCTCTCAAACTTTGCTTCACTCCTTGCTTTGCTCGGATATCCGTTTTTAATTGAACCGTGGCTTGGTAATCGTGAGACAGCGTGGGCATGGTCGGGATTGTTTTGTATCTTTGCGATCCTGTGTTTTGCTCTAGGATTATCAACTGTCAAAAACGCACAAAGCATCGGTGACCAGCAAGTCAGTGGATCAAATTTAATCGATACTCACGCCCATTCCATTCATTTGGGGCAATGGCTGCGCTGGGTCGCGCTATCGGCAATTGGTTCTGCATTACTACTAGGGGTCAGTAGCCACTTAACGCAAAACATCTCGTCGGCGCCGTTACTCTGGGTAGTGCCGCTCGCGCTTTACCTCATTACATTCATTATTAGTTTTGATCACCCTCGTTGGTATAAGCGCTTAGTCTTTTTGCCACTTGCCATTATTTTGGTTCCAGCGATGGCATGGCTCTCGGACTCTCTCAATCTCAAGATGGTGACGCCAGTTTATGCACTCGGGTTATTCGTGGTGTGCATGGTGTGCCATGGTGAGTTGGCTCGTCTTAAGCCTCACCCTTCGAAGTTAACCACCTTTTATTTGTCGATATCGATTGGTGGGGCCCTTGGCTCATTAGCCATGGCTGTTATTGCACCATTAGTCTTTGCTGGTTATTTTGAGCTCTATGCTGCGCTAATTGCAGCAGCGGTGATTGCTCTGTTTATTCCGATTGGTGAGACTTTGCAAAAGCGCTGGTTTGCCAAAGGAATTGCTTCTCTGGTTGTTTTAGCCGTGGGCGTGTTGTCATGGCAGGGTATTCGTGATTACACCCAGGATGTGCGATTTATGGAGCGTGATTTTTACGGGGTTGTGCGGACCCGTGATAACTCTACTGGGGCTGACTTTCGGAGCTTGATTCATGGAGCGATTGCTCACGGTGGGCAATTGCTACAGGAAGAATTACAGATGACACCCTCTAGCTATTACGGGCCTACTAGTGGTTACGGACGTGTTTTTGCAAGCTTGCCTGATACACCAAAGACTGTCGGCGTGATTGGTTTGGGTGCAGGTGCGTTAGCGGTCTATGCCAAGCCTGGTGATCACTGGGTGTTTTATGAGATCTCACCGTCAGTGGTCACAGCTGCCAAAAGAGACTTTACTTTTTTGGACAAGATGAAGGCAACCCATGAAATCGTGATTGGTGATGGTCGGCTTTCTTTAGATCGTGAACCATCCCGACAATTTGATATTCTCGCCATGGACGCATTTTCAGGCGATTCGATTCCAACGCATTTGATTACTAAAGAAGCGATGGAAATTTATATGAAGCACCTCAAGCCCAATGGCGTGATTGTGTTTCAGGCAACCAACCGATTTGTGGATTTGATGCCCGTGGCTAAAAATTTAGCCGATGCCCATGGCCTATCGATTGTTTTGGTCACTGATTCCCCAGAATTTGAGACTGGTCCAGAGTATTGGCTGGCTAGTACGGATCAAGTGATCATGACTCGTAATAAAGCGTTACTCAATCAAGAAAAGATTAA
>CANHDS010000010.1 GCA_947459465.1 Burkholderiaceae bacterium
GCATGAAAGGTGAAACCTTGATGGCCTATTGCTGTTTTTCGTTCAGTTCTGGCTAGAGCATATTCCGCATTCGTAATGGGATGCAAAAAAACGGGGAAATGGCTACCCACAGGCCGAAATCCTTTTTCTAACATTTCATCGGCTGTACTACCAACCACCACATAATCAACATCATGAACCGCTCGTCCAAGCAAACGATCCCGCACCGCTCCGCCAACTTGATAAATCTTCAACTTAGTAAGCTTTCAATGCGTTGCTTAGTAATTCCAAAATCATCCACTAAAGCATCACTCTTACCAGAGGGCAACACGTTGGGAATGCTCATAGAGGCAATGTTGTCACGCGACATCAATGTTGGTCCTGGACTGAGTTCAAATGCTAGGGCTTGTATGTATCCAACCCAATTCGGTAATGAAATAATGAGGCGGTCTTTGCCTGCTTTGCGTGCTGCGAATTCAACCAACTGTTTCATCGTGAACACCTCAGGACCCACTAAATCATAGGTCTGATGAATGGTATTTGGATGGGTTAGCGCCATTACAAATGCACTAGCAACATCGTTTACGCTCACTGGCTGAAATTGGGCATGCGAATATGCCAATGGGATGACCGGGAATACGTTTGCTAGCTTTGCAAACGTATTAATGAATTGATCATGCTCTCCAAAAATGACCGATGGTCTAAAAATGGTCCAATCTAAAGCGCTGGCTCGTACATAATTTTCACCATCACCCTTGCTGCGTTGATACATTGAAGGGCCATTCGAGTCGGCACCCAAAGCGCTCATATGTAGATATCGCCTGAGTTGCTTGGCTTTCATTGCCTCAATGATTGCCCGGGGTAAGTCCACATGGGCTCTTTTAAAACCGGGTCCATATGGTTTTGCTACTTGATCTTGCAAAACCCCCACTAGGTTAATCACCGCGCCTTGAGGTTTTACATCATCACATAAGCGCTCTATTACCCCTGGCTGATTCACATCCGCTTCAACGAGGGTCACGCTTGGTAAAAGGCGTAAGTCTCGCATTGCACTGTAACGCCGCGACGAGATCAAAACGGAGTAACCTTTACTTTGCAGCTTCTGGCTAATTGCCTTACCAACAAAGCCGCTACCGCCAATTAATAAAATGTCATGTTTCATGGTAGTTCACTCAACACAGCGGCTTTAGGTGCAATCACTCCAAGCCGCTGTTTCATGGGAGTGGTTTGACCATCCATTAAAAGTGAATAGTAGCTCGCATTCGCAAGTACATTTTTAACGTATGTCCGGGTCTCATTAAAGGGGATGGATTCCACAAAAATAGCCCCTTCAGTAGTTTGATTTAACTTTTCACGCCATGATTTTGGTCGGGATGGGCCGGCATTGTACGCGGCGGACGCTAATACCCAAGAGTCATCCAAGTCTTTTAAAACCATATTCAAATAATGACTGCCCAAGGTTAAATTGGTTTGCGTTTCTTTAAGACGTTCATTGGTATACGAATTCATGCCAATTTTCTTAGCAACATACTTGGCAGTATTGGGCATGACCTGCATCAAACCTGAAGCGCCCACAGACGATGATGCATTGGTAATGAATCGAGACTCCTGACGAATCAGGCCATAAGCCCAGGCAAGATTTAAATCAATATTTTTGGCAATCGGGCTTAGTTGATCCTTAAAAGGAGTTGGATAGCGAAGCGCAAAATCATGCTCTCCTTTTGTGCGGTCAGCCGTATTGACCGTTCGATCATACAAATGGATCCGTTTAGCATATTCAGCAGCGGCTAATAATTGGCGATCGCTCATGCCGCGTAACTCCCAGTTCCACTCACGATTACCCTCAAAACGAAGATTCATCGCATAAAAACGCTCAGCCCGAATAAATCCAGGGCGCTTTCCCATCTCCTTGATATCAACATCGCTGACCCTTACTTTAGGCGGAATAACAATGGACTTACCCAGCTCCTCGCGCGCTAATTGTCCATAAAAATTAAACTGGTCTTCCAGTAACTGAAACTGAGTATTTGCCTTTTCAGAATCTCCCAATTCCTTTAACGATCGTCCATACCAGTAGGTCCATGCAGGATCACGCTGACGAACGACCGGATTCATGGATTCAATCGACTCGCGCACTAACTGCCAATCGTGGGCCCGTAAAGCCGTACGCACTTTCCATTCCTGAGTTTCTGCTGATAGTAAGGAATTAAAGCCTAATTGCTGTTGACGCCGATACGCGTCGTACGCATTTCGATCTAAGCGTTTTGCTAAAAATTGACCAATCACACCCCACGCCATCGCTTGCTCTTCTTTGTTATAGCGCAAGCTGGTTTGTAAAAAGTCACGGTAGGTTTTAGTTGAGTCTGCTCTTGCACTACGCACAATACTAGCGATCGGATCTTCTCCACCAATACGTCGTCCTGCAGTTTCAAAATTCATCTCGGCAGCTGCTCGCCCGAGCGCTCTTGCCTGAGAGTTGGATAGGCCATTTGCCTGAACTAATGCAGGCACTAACTCTTGACAGGCCGACCCAAACTGGCGTGGATCAACCATGATTTTGAGTGCATCTTGACCAACAAGCTTTGCATCCTCTTGCTTAACGAGTCTTGATTGCAGTGCATAACATTTCACATTGGTATCGTCATCCAAAACAAATTTGGGATATTCCCGATCAAACTGAGCCCAATCTTTCCGTTTACCAAGGACTAATAACCAGTCATTCCGCATCCGGTCAGCAATCGCAGCGCCATCGTACGTTTTTAGAAAGGCTCCAACCTCTTCATCGACTGAGGAATCGGCGCGTGCCTCATTTCCCTTATCGAACATTTGAGGCTTAATCCGAAAATACCGCACATAATCGGTATCCGGGTAGTTACTTAATTGCGCTGATAGCTGTTGGGTTTTTGGTACATCATTACGCCTAGCGGCATCCCGTAGCTCAATAAATAATTTATCAGCCTCAGTTAACTCATATGAAGCGGGCTGGCTCGAAGAAGATTTGCTGACATTCGGTTTTTTAGCAAAGCTACTTTCCCAAGCGCCTAAGCAAAGCACCAGGATCGCCAAAAGAAGAAAGTGTTTGGTCAGATGTTTTGGCATAAAAACAAAGTTTCGGCTCATATTGCTATTTTCACCCGATAATAAGTACCATGCATACCCCTATTCATCAAATTCGACAGGATCTTTTGAGCCAGCGCTCATCCTTTGCCCGATCGCCCGAGTTTGATTCCACATACGCTCTTTTTCTGACCCAATTCCGTCACTTTCTGATCCAAGACACAGGGATGTATCAATCAATTGCATTTTGCTGGCCCTATCGCAACGAACTTGATCTTCGCGAGCCCCTACGCAAATGGCAGGCATCTGGAGCGGATCGTTGCCTTTTATTGCCCAAAGTTGAGGTCGATGGGCAATTAAGTTTTTATACTTGGTCAGATGGCGACCCCTTGATTCTGAATGCCTACGGAATAGCAGAGCCCGATCCGAACGCAAGCGGTGTATCCCTCAAGAGCCCGGACTGCATTCTAATTCCCTGTGTTGGTTGGCTAGATTATCAGAATCGATACTGGCGACTTGGATATGGGGGAGGCTATTTCGATCGCACCATTGCTTCTTTAAAGCAAGTGGGGCATCGATTCACAACGGCCGGCATCGCCTTTGACTGGCAAAGACTGGATCCCAAGCACTGGACCCCTCAAGCCCACGACCAAGGGCTTGATCTCGTAATCACCAACTCAGGTGTGTATCGAAATCCGACTAAGTCTTAGAGGCTTGGTCCAATTGCAAATTTTGAGCAATGCGAATGACGGGCTCTGATTGATTTAAGGAGTAAAAATGCAGTCCAGGCACTCCAGCAACAATTAGTTGCTCACACAGCGTGCTAACCACATCCTCACCAAACGCTTTAATTGAAGCGCTGTCATCACCATATGCTAAAAGACGCAAGCGAATCCAACGCGGTATTTCTGCGCCACATGCATCTGAAAACCGAAGCAATTGGGTACTGCTTGTAATCGGCATAATGCCTGCAACCACGGGCACATCAACCCCCAATTGGTAGGCATCATCTACAAACCGAAAATAAGCATCGCTATTAAAGAAGTATTGAGTAATCGCTGAATTGGCACCGGCCTTAATTTTTTGGGCAAAATAGGCAATATCTTTACTTGGAGACTGTGCTTGAGGATGAGTCTCTGGGTAAGCAGCCACCTCAATATGAAACCAATCACCGGTCTCTTGGCGAATAAATTCCACCAGTTGGTTGGCGTGCTGCAACTCACCGTATTGACCCATGCCAGATGGCAAATCGCCGCGCAGCGCCACAATGCGCTTGATACCCAATGCTTTATATTGGGAAAGTAGCTTCGCAATTAACTCTTTGGAACTGCCGACACAAGATAAATGGGGTGCGACTACCTCTCCTGCCCGATGAATGGCTTCAACTGTTTGCAAGGTCCCCGATTGAGTCGAGCCACCTGCACCAAAGGTTACTGAGTAAAAAGCGGGTTGTAATGCGGCTGTGATTCTCTCCCGCGTTTGCAACAAGCGCGTCTCCCCCTCTGGGGTTTTGGGGGGGAAGAACTCGACGCTTAATTCCATAGTACCTTGTAGCCTTTTAGTAACGATAGGTTTCGGGCTTAAATGGGCCCTCTTTCTTAACGCCAATATAAGCAGCTTGTTGATCTGAAAGCTCTGTCAACTGTGCATTCAATTTCTTCAGTTGCAGACGGGCAACTTTTTCATCTAAATGCTTAGGCAAGGTATAGACCCCGACAGGGTATTTGTTCGTTCCTGCCGCACCCCAGAGCTCAATCTGCGCAATCACTTGATTAGCAAAGGAAGAGCTCATGACATACGAGGGGTGGCCCGTACCGCAGCCTAAGTTGACTAAGCGGCCCTTAGCCAAAATAATCAGGCGCTTTTCTGGAAGGCCATCGGCTGCTGGGAAGATCACGTGATCAACCTGCGGCTTAATTTCCTCCCATTGGTATTTTTCAATACTAGCAATATCAATTTCGTTATCAAAGTGACCGATATTGCACACAATCGCCTGGTCTTTCATTTTCTTCATGTGATCGTGGGTGATGACATGATAGTTACCGGTCGCAGTAACAAAGATATCGGCTTTATCAGCGGCATACTCCATTGTCACTACGCGATATCCTTCCATCGCGGCCTGAAGCGCACAGATCGGATCAACTTCGGTTACCCATACTTGGGCGGAGAGGGCGCGCAATGCTTGAGCAGAGCCTTTACCCACATCACCGTAACCAGCAACAACCGCAACCTTACCAGCGATCATCACATCGGTCGCGCGTTTGATCGCATCCACTAAAGACTCGCGGCAACCGTACAAGTTATCAAATTTACTCTTGGTTACAGAGTCATTCACGTTAATAGCTGGGAAATGCAATTCGCCTTTCGCATGCATTTGATAAAGACGATGCACACCTGTGGTTGTTTCCTCGGTGACTCCATTAACTTTAGCTAAGCGCGTTGAATACCATGTTGGATCAATCGCCAATTTACTCTTAATCGCGGCAAAGAGAATGCGCTCTTCTTCACTCGTTGGATGATTAAGAACGGCTAAGTCCTTTTCAGCTTTGGACCCTAAATGTAGCAAGAGAGTTGCATCACCACCATCGTCTAGGATCATATTGCTATAACCACCGTCTGCCCATTCAAAAATTTTGTGGGTGAAATCCCAATACTGCTCAAGAGTCTCGCCTTTAATCGCAAAAACTGGGGTGCCGTTTGCAGCTATTGCAGCCGCTGCATGATCTTGTGTTGAATAAATATTGCATGACGCCCAACGCACTTCAGCACCCAAGGCTTCAAGCGTTTCAATGAGGACGGCCGTCTGAATCGTCATGTGTAAGGATCCGGTAATCCGTGCGCCTCGCAAAGGCTGCTTGGCGGCAAACTCTTCACGGATAGCCATCAAACCAGGCATCTCGGTTTCAGCAATTTTGATTTCTTTGCGGCCAAAGTCGGCCAAACCAATGTCTGCGATAGCAAAATCGCCATTTAACTTTAAGTCAACAACGGTATTCATGAATAGCTCCAGCTAAAGAATGCTAGTGGAGCCAGTATTGACTCGCTAACCGCCAGCATTCGGGTTAGCGAGCGCAGTTGCAATGAAGTTACTGGGTAACTCCCCTTCAAGCCTGGGGGGCGACAATCCGCCCCTTGCAACGCTCCTTGAAGGAATTGCCTAAATTGTAATCAATTTTAGGCTACAGGCCTGCTGCAGCCCTCAAAGCCGCCGCCTTGTCCTTGCGCTCCCAGGTGAATTCTGGCTCTTCCCGACCAAAATGGCCATATGCAGCGGTCTTTTTATAAATGGGCCGCAAGAGATCAAGCATTTTCACAATACCCTTCGGGCGAAGATCAAAATGGTCCGATACGAGTTTTGCAATCTGCTCATCAGCAATCTTGCCAGTACCAAAGGTGCTAACCATAACCGATGTCGGGCGCGCCACACCAATTGCATAGGAGATCTGAATTAGGCATTTACTTGCCAGACCTGCAGCGACCACATTCTTGGCTACATAGCGGCCAGCATAGGCGGCCGATCGATCAACCTTCGATGGATCTTTCCCAGAAAATGCCCCGCCACCGTGAGGGGCTGCACCGCCGTAGGTATCCACAATAATTTTGCGACCAGTGAGGCCACAATCGCCTTGCGGACCACCAATCACAAAACGGCCTGTTGGATTAACCAAATACTTAACATCCCCTTTGATTAAATGCTTAGGTAAGACAGGTTTGATAATCTCTTCAATCACCGCCTCACGTAATTTCTCCAAGGGGATGTCAGCAGAATGCTGAGTCGATAGCACTACAGTATCAATCGAATCAGGCTTCCCATCGACATAACGCAATGTCACCTGGGACTTTGCATCAGGACGCAACCAGTTAAGACGTCCATCGCGACGTAACTGAGATTGGCGCTCTACTAGACGGTGCGACAAATAAATTGGTAGGGGCATTAGCTCGGGGGTTTCATCGCAGGCATAACCAAACATTAATCCTTGATCACCTGCGCCTTGATCTAAACCATCGTCGTGCGCTTTATCAACACCTTGCGCAATGTCTGGACTTTGTTTGTCGTAAGCCACTAAAACTGCACAGCCTTTGTAATCAATTCCATACTCAGTATTGTCATAACCAATCTCACGCAAAGTATTGCGTGCGACTTGGATGTAGTCGACATTGGCGTTGGTTGTAATTTCGCCGGCAAGCACAACTAAACCGGTATTGCAAAGTGTCTCCGCAGCAACGCGTGCCTTCGGATCTTGCGCCAGGATGGCATCTAAGATTGAGTCTGAGATTTGGTCTGCAACTTTATCAGGATGACCTTCAGAGACTGACTCTGAGGTAAAGAAATAATCATTAGCCATTCTATTCTCCATTAGTTTAAGCACTGACAACACCACGTGCCGGGAATACAACGGCGACGCTTTAGCAGATTTTTTTAATTCGCCCCGCAAGTTGTCTTTAACTCGGCGAATCTGAGAATTCTATCCTATCTATCGTTTAGCCGCCAAGCCTGATTTTTAATTGAATATCATTAGCACATGTCACATTCGGCATTGCATTTCATTCTAAAAGCTGTCGCCAGCCTCCCCTTGGGTTTGGCCCAGATTCTGGGTGGCTTTGGCGGGATTGTGGCCTTTACCTTTTTTCCTCATTTTCGGAGCTTATTTCAGGAAAACTATCGCAATGCCATGCAGCTGCATGGCAAAGGAATGCGGCCATTTAAGGCCGCAGCAGCCTCGGGAATGCTCTTTATCGATAGCCTTTGGATTTGGCACAACCCGCAAAAAGCACTACAACGCGCTGATGTTCAAGACTGGAGCCTGGTCGACCAAGCAGTTCAGGAGGGCAAGGGCTTGGTGATGCTCACGCCCCATCTCGGGGGCTTTGAAATCATCCCTCGGATATTGGCTAATCATTTCCCGGCAACCATTTTGTATCGTCCGGCTCGTCAAGAATGGTTAAATCACGTGATTGAGGAGCAGCGCGCCTATCCAAATATGCACTTTGTGCCTACTAATCTTCAGGGTGTTCGCAAAATGGTCAAAGCTCTTCAGGAGGGCGAGGCGATTGGCATTCTTCCAGATCAAGTGCCCAGTGGCGGCGATGGGGTGTGGGTGAAATTTTTTAATCGCTATGCTTATACGACCCCACTGCCAGCTCGGTTAGCCAATCGTAATCAGACCCCAGTTATCTTGTTCTCAGCAATCCGTAAATCGCTCGGCCAAGGATGGATCATTAAGGCAAAACGCCTAAAAGTATTCTCAGAGGATCCCCATCAGGCGGCTACCCAAATGAACCAGGCAATTGAGGCGGTCATTCTTGAGGCTCCGGAGCAATTCATTTGGTCATACAACCGTTATAAACACCCGGAGGGCGCTGAGCTTCCGCCCCAAGACTAAATCACGTGATGAGCTGGCTGCACACCTTCTTTAATTACATCGGTCTAAGCATTCTGAGGCTTTTTGCCTTTTTGCCTTACACGTCGACCGTTCAAATTGGGTACGCCCTCGGATCACTATTTGGGCGACTGCCTCATCAACGTAAGTATGTAGTTCTTCGTAATTTAGAACTTTGTTTTCCAAATCTCACGCCCCATCAAATACAAACCTTAGCCAATGAACACTGGCGCCTTTTGGGGCGTGCAGTGATTGAGCGCAGCCGTGTTTGGCTTGGTAGTGCCAACCAAATTTTCTCCATGGTTGATATAGAAAGTGAAATTCCCTTGGGCGATAACAAACCCCGGATTTTGGTCATTCCTCACTTTGTTGGCTTTGAATGTGGTTTTATGGCACTCTCCGCCCTTGGGGAAAAAAATGGTTGGCAACGAGGTGCCGGACTGTATCAAAATATGAAAAACCCATTCTTCAATCAAAAAATTATTGAATGGCGTAACCGCTTCGGAGCAAAATCGATTAATCGCCAGAACCGACTCTTTGATTTAATTCGTGAGATTCGTAAAGGTAATTTTGTGGTGATTGCCCCAGATATCGATTTGGGGCCCAAAGATTCAGCGTTTGTACCTTTTTTTGGAATTCAAACCAATACGATCACTGCCATATCGCGCCTAGCCAAAGCATGTGGTGCAGAAGTATGTTTAATGATCACAACACTCAATCCGGATAAGAGTAAATACATTTGCAAAATCCACAAAGCATTACCTAATTTTCCAAGCGAGGATCCAGTTGCGGATACCGCTCGATTAAATCAATACTTTGAAGAAGAAATTCGAAAGCGCCCTGCTGAGTATTATTGGGTTCATAAGCGCTTCAAATATCGACCTCCAGGCGAAGCAAGCTTGTATGATTAGGCTCACACAGACCAACTGCATGTTATGACCCAATTACGCTTTACCAAAATGCATGGCGCCGGCAATGACTTTATTGTCATTGATGGATCACGCCAAGATATTCGATCGATTGCTCCAGCCACTTGGCGCAAGCTTGCACATCGTCAACTTGGTATCGGAGCCGATCAAATTTTGATCGTTGAACTAAGCAACCTGCCTGATATCGACTTCAAATACCGCATATTTAACGCCGATGGCGGTGAAGTCGAGCAATGCGGTAATGGTTCGAGATGCTTTGTTCGTTTTGTTCATGAGGAAGGTCTCAGCACTAAAGATGAAATTCGAGTTGAAGTGCGTAATGGTCTTCTAACCCTCAAACGCTTAGCCAACGGCTATGTGGAGGTTGATATGGGCAGTCCGGTCTTTGCTCCTCAGGATATTCCATTTAACCCTTTGGGCCTGACGAGTAAACAAGAATTACACGAAACCCTTTACGCACTTCCGCTTAGTCGCAATAGCGGCGCACATGCCGATTGGATTGCCGCCCTGTCAATGGGTAACCCACATGCCGTTCAAGTGGTCGAAGATATTAATAGTGCACCGGTATTAATCGATGGTCCGCTGATTGAATCCCATCCCGCCTTTCCGAGTCGAGTCAATGCCGGCTTTATGCAAGTGATTAATCGCCAGACAATCTGGTTACGAGTCTATGAACGCGGGGCAGGCGAGACCCTGTCGTGCGGTACCGGAGCATGTGCTGCGGTGGTATCAGGCATTCGCCGTGGGCTACTAGACACACCAGTAAAAGTAAACACCCGCGGGGGAGGACTTGAAATTCTGTGGGATGGTCTTAAAAATCCTAATGCACCCGTTTTAATGCGCGGCCCCACTCAAACGGTATACCGCGGGGAAATTGATCTAGATACGCTTTAAATCCCGTATCGAGCGCGGTAATTTTGAACCGCTGGTAAATATGTTTGCAATTGCTGATCGTGTGATTGTTTTAAATAACGCATCAGACTATCTAAATTAGCGATTGCAATCACCGGCAAACCAAATTCTTTCCCAACGCTTTGTACCGCAGAATATTGACCAATATTGACTGCGTCTCCGGATCTTTCCATGCGATCGAGGGCAATTAATACTGCACAAGGCTTGGCACCGGCTCGCTCAATTAAATCAACCGACTCCCGCACGGATGTACCGGCCGAGATCACATCATCAACAATCACGACTCGCCCGCGAACTGGAGCGCCAATTAAGGTACCGCCCTCCCCATGATCCTTAGCCTCTTTGCGGTTATAGGCAAACGGGGTATTACGACCGGCACGCGCCAGTGCAATTGCCGCACTTGCTGCCAAGGTAATACCTTTATATGCGGGACCAAAAAGCATATCAAAGTCTATTTTGGATCCAAGCAATGCCTGGGCATAAAACTCACCCAGCTTGCCTAAATGGGCTCCGTCATTAAAGAGCCCGGCATTAAAAAAATAAGGGGATAGTCGCCCGGCCTTCGTTTTAAACTCGCCAAAGGATAATACGTTCGCCTCTAACGCGAATTGAATAAAGTCCAACTGATTTTGTTCTGAATTTACACTCATAGGCTTGTATGTTACGCATCATTTCTGCTAATCTCAATGGTATTCGCTCGGCGGCCAAAAAAGGCTTTATGGAGTGGATGCGCGATCAGCGCGCTGATTTTATCTGCGTGCAAGAGCTAAAAGCGCAAGAGTCTGACCTAGAAGCCACAATTCTTTCCCCCGAAGGTCTGAATTCGTATTTTCATTACGCTGAGAAAAAAGGGTACAGCGGTGCGGGTATCTTCACTCCCCATCCCATTAATGATCTGCAAATTGGATTTGGCAATCCCGAATTCGATGCCGAAGGACGTTATGTCGAAATCTCAATAGGCTCCCTTTCTGTGGTTTCGGTTTATATGCCATCTGGTTCAAGCTCACCTGAACGCCAAGAAGCCAAATTTCGCTTTCTTGATGCTTTTTTGCCCCACCTCATCAAACTTAAACA
>CANHDS010000011.1 GCA_947459465.1 Burkholderiaceae bacterium
AATCGTAAAGCCTACTTCACGACTTCCTTTGAGAGCAGCCTTGAGGGGACTCATGCCTTGATCAACATACCGCACAATATTCTCAAGCACAACAATGGAGTCATCAACCACCAAGCCCACTGCTAGCGTAATGCCTAATAGCGACACATTGTCTAAGCTATAGCCCATGAAGTAGAGCAGGAAGAAGGCACCAATCAGGGAAATAGGCAGACTTAGGGATGGAATGATGGTGGCCGAGAGGTGCTTTAAGAATAGGAATATCACCAGCACTACCAAAGCCACCGTTAATGCCAGGGTGAAGTTGACGTCGGTAATTGCCTCGCGGATTGATTTGGAGCGATCGTTGACTAGTGTGAGTTTGATTGAGGCTGGTAATTGCTTCTCAAACTGCGGGATCATCGCCTTGACCGCATCGACTACCTTGACGGTATTGGCATTCGGTTGACGCTGAATTGCAAGCGCAATCGAACGCTCACCGTTGGTGGTAGATAGGGTGCGAACGTTCTCATAACTCTCAACTACATCGGCAACATCGCGCAGATAAATTGGCAGACCATTCTTTTGCGCAATCACGAGGTTGGCAAAGTCGGAGGCGGTAACCAATTGCTTATTGGCATAAATGGTTAACAACTGCCGAGGACCCTCTAAAACACCCACTGGAGTATTGGAGTTCGCTTTATTGATCGCAATGGAGAGATCTTCCATCGTGAGGTTGTGCGTAGCCAAAGAGTCTGGCCTGGCTTGCACGCGGATGGCATAACGTTTAATGCCATACACAATAATTTGGGCCACTCCATCAATCGTGGAGAGCGTTGGAGAAATCAGGTTCTCCGCATAATCATTGAGCTCAGAGAGATCCATCGATGGTGAGGTCATGCCGATGATGAGGACCGGCGCATCAGCAGGGTTGACCTTGCGATAGGAGGGCGGGACGGTCATCTCGATCGGCAGGCGGCGCTGAGCACGTAATAAGGCAGCTTGTACGTCGACCGCAGCTTTATCAATGTCGCGATCGTTGTTAAATTCCAGGGTGATGTTGGTGGTACCCAAGAAATTAGTTGAGCTAATCACCGTAATGCCATCGATGGTAGAAAACTCTTTCTCGAGGGGCAGGGCAACCGAAGACGCCATATTTTCTGGCGAGGCACCCGGTAAGGAGGCCGATACCGAAATTACTGGGGTATTAAAGCTGGGTAACGCTGCCACTGGAATGCGCGTGTACGCGATCGCACCAGCAATCACCGTCACTACTGAGAGTAGGACGGTCATGACAGGCCGTCGGATACAAAGCTCAGAGAGCGTCATTTTTTATCAGCAGGTTTGGATTCAGATTTTGGAGCTTCAGCAGGCTTTGCGGGCGCCGCTTTATTTTCTCGGATCTTGGCACCTGGGCGCAGATTCTGTTTGCCTTCGATTACCACGCGCTCACCTGCCTCAACACCTGTGATTGCAGCCCTGCCTTGATACTCATAGCTCACTTTGACGGGTTTGAGGCTGACCTTATCTTCAGCACCAACGACATAGATAAATCGTCCGCGCGGATTGATTACTACCGCTTGCGACGGAACCAAAATGGCGTCTTTTAGGGTATTGGCTTCGAGTTTGACCCGAGCAAATTGCCCTGGTAACAATGTTCGTTTGTCATTAGCAATTTGTGCCTTGACCCGCACCGCACCAATCGCTGGGTCAACCTGGTTATCAATCACCAAGACTTTTCCTTCGTAAACCTGGGTGCGGTTATCGCCCACCATTACTGATACTTTTAGATTTGCAGGATCGGTTTGCATTAGCAATGGAATGTTGTCCTCGCCCACAATAAATTGCACGTTGATGGGGCTTAACTGAGTGATAGTGACCATTGCGCCTAGGGCAGTCGTTGCCGTGGAGCTTGAGGTCGTAGTCACGATATTGCCGGGTGCTACCAATGAGCCAGGGAACACATTAATAATTCCTGCGCGCCCATCAATTGGTGCACGAATGTAATCAAAGGAAAGTTGGACCTCTGCAGCGCGAGCAGACGCCGCAGCAGACTTAGCATTTGCTTCGGCAGTATCCAAACCTGCTTTGGAGATAAAGTTTTGGGCGACTAACTCTTTAGCGCGTTGCAACTGACGTTGAGCATCATCGGCAACAGCCTTCGCTTTATCGTAATTCGCTCGGTCATTGCGATCATCTAAGGTAAAGAGCAGTTGCCCTTTTTTCACCTCTTGACCTTCCTTAATATGAATCTCTTTCACCACATTACTGACCTGCGGCCGGACATCCACAATGTTGGCTGCCACCATCGTACCGGTTGATTCAATAATGATGGGAATATCTTGTTTCTCGAGGACTAGGGTAACCACCGTTTGTGGCCCACCACGTTTAGTTTCAGGGGGAAAAAAATGGTCGTAAGCTTTACTGCCAGCAAAAATCAAGACCACTACTGCAAGCACCCACCACTTGTGCTTGATCAGAAAGCCCAGAAATTGTTTGATATCAATTTGCTGGAGTCGGGTGACCAGTCGGCAGCCCCAAGCCATGATGGCTTGTTTGACTCGAGCAACAAAGGATGGAGGTTTGGTCACAGCGTTAGTCTAAATTGCTTTGTTATTTAAAGAGTTAAAGCATTCTCTCATAAGCCCAAGCGGGGTGCAGATCAATTATTGGACAAAAAGGCTTCGACCCCTTGATTGGCCAATTGATCTGCTAGTTCATTTCCGGGGTGGCCGTTGTGGCCACGGACCCAATGCCACTCAATTTCATGCAGGGGTAGTAGGGCATCGAGCTCTTGCCAAAGATCGACATTTTTGACTGGGGATTTATCCGCCGTCTTCCAGCCTCGCGCCTTCCAGCTCGGCAGCCATTCGCTTACCCCCTTTTGGACGTATTGGGAGTCTGTGTAGAGATCAACCACGCTAGCTTGCTTAAGAGCCTGGAGCGCGTGGATGACCGCACTAATTTCCATTCGATTATTGGTGGTGTTGGGGGCGCCGCCGTGTAAATGTTTCTCATGCTCGCCAGATCGGAGCACCACGCCCCAGCCGCCGGGACCAGGATTGCCTTTGCAGGCGCCATCGGTATAGATCGTGATGTGGGGTTTCTTCATGCGCTCTTTATACCTCTTCAGTTACCCGATGGGAAGTTTGCTGAGCGGCGGGGTTCAGTTGAGGAAGTGCTTGCAAGGCTTGTTTGGGAACACGTCCCACCAAACGGGTGCCCGGATGACGCTTGATGGCGGAGATTAAAAATACCGAACCAAAGATCGGCCACCAGCGATTACCCATTTTTTCAAGAAAGGCCATACGGGTCATATTTTTCTCTTTACGTAAGGGCAAGCGATAGCATGCAAAGTGTCCACGATCGAGGGAGTAGTCAAGCAACTTCAGCCAATCCTTAACACGCAGCAAACTTAAGAACTGACCCTCACGAGGTAAATAGTTTTTACCAACTAAGCGACCTGCGTATTGCCGTAAACCCCAAAGACTGGCTGGATTAAAGCCAGAGATCACGACTCGGCCCTCAGGGATTAAGACGCGATCGACCTCCCGCAGAATTTGGTGCGGATCTTGGGCAAACTCGAGTACGTGTGGCAACACGACTAAATCGATCGATTGATCTGCAAAGGGTAATTCTTCCGGTATTCCTTCAATGGGCTGATAGGGTAGATCGCCATTCGCTTGCGCAAGTCCATGTGGAAGCAGCATCAATTTCAGCGTAATCCGATTCTCTGCCAAGGTGTTGATTTGCGGTAGACCAATTTGCAGGGCGTAATAGCCAAATACGTCGGTGACCGCTTGATTAAAAAGCTCTTGCTCCGATTTGAGGATGTATTGTCCGGGAGGGGATTGCAGCCAAGTCTCCCACGAACTCTCGGGTGGAGTATCGGCCTGCACGTTCGGGGGGGTCATTGGTATCATAGAAGGATTATCTTGTGTCCTAAGGTGTTGCCATGGTTTCAAATTCCTTATTGCAAGTGTGGCCCATACCTGCCTTTACTGATAATTACATTTGGTGCATTCACGATTCCCACGCTGCGATTTTGGTTGACCCAGGTGAAGCAAGACCAGCGATTGATTTTCTAAGTCAACAGAATCTGCGCCTTACCGGGATTCTAATCACTCATTACCACGCTGACCATATTGGTGGATTACCAGAGATCCTCGCGTGGGCAACCCAATGCGGCTACTCGGTGCCGGTTTATGGCCCTGCTGGAGAGGACATTCCTTTGCGCAGTCACGCACTTTTTGAGGGCGACACTGTCTTGTTTGATGCGCCCACGATTCAATTGCAAGTCTTGGAGGTTCCAGGGCATACCTTGGGCCATATTGCCTATGTGGCGCGTAGCGAGAATAACGCTGGGCAGACCCCCAAATTATTCTGTGGTGACACGCTCTTTGCTTCGGGGTGTGGGCGTTTATTCGAGGGCACACCCACTCAAATGTCAAGCTCACTGGCGAAGTTCTTAGCCTTACCACCCGAGACCCTGGTCTACTGTACGCATGAGTACACCTTATCCAATATTCGCTTCGCACTTGCAGTCGAGCCAGATAATCCAGCCTTGATTGAATGGTCGCAAGCGGCCGATGCCTTACGTCAACGTAATCAACCTACGGTACCCACCACGATTGCGCATGAGAAACAGGTCAACCCCTTCATGCGCTGCGATCAAGCCCCGGTCGTTGCCGCTGCGCGCGCGCAAATTGGGAAAGATCTCAAAAGTCCCGCTGAGGTTTTGGCGGTAGTGCGAGCCTGGAAGGATCGTTTCTAAGATGATGGTACGCTCACTCGTACTCATCGCCAGTGCAGTGGTTCTGGCCTTGAGTGGTTGTGCTAGCACATCGCCCGAGTGGTCCTCGAGTTCTGACACACGCCGTGATCCGCGGGCTGCAAATGCACCGCGGGTGGATCTTAGTAAGCAATCGGTGAGTAGCATCATGGCACCCTCGAATGATCTTTGGATCCAGATTCGCCAGGGCTTTGCGCTCCCAGAGCTTGATAGTCCTTTAGTTGAACAGCAAACCCAATGGCTTGTGAAACGCCCGGATTACGTCAATCGCTCGATGGCACGCTCCTCTCGCTACCTCTTTTATATTGTTGAAGAGGTTAATCGTCGCAATATGCCGACCGAGATCGCACTCTTGCCCTTTGTCGAGAGCGCGTTTAATCCTGAGGCAAAGTCCACTGCGAAGGCAATGGGGATCTGGCAGTTCATGCCCAGAACCGGGCAAGACTTTAAATTAACCCAGAATGTGTTTCGGGATGAGCGCCGCGATGTCTTGCAATCAACGAATGCTGCATTGGATTATCTGCAGCGTCTCTACAAACAATTTGGGGATTGGCAACTCGCTCTAGCTGCATACAACTGGGGTGAGGGAAATGTTGCCAAAGCGATTAAACGCAATCAAGCCCTGCGTAAGCCCACAAATTATCAAAGCCTCACCATGCCACGGGAGACCCGTGAGTATGTGCCGAAATTGATGGCTTATAAAAATATTGTGCAAAATCCTGCGGCATACAACATTGTGTTGCCCGAACTTGAGAACCATCCGTATTTTGTAGCGATTGATGTGACCCGGGATATTGATGTGGATGTTGCCGCCCAATTAGCCGAAATGTCCTTGGAGGATTTTCGTAATCTCAATCCTGCATTTAATAAACCTGTGATTTTGGCAGCGACCGATCAGCAAATGCTCTTGCCGTTTGCGCGCGCAGAACTCTTTCAAATGAATCTGGCTAGCTACACCAAGCCTTTATCGTCATGGACTGCGCTGAAGGTCACGAAAAGCGAGACCCCGGAGCAATTGGCAACCCGATTGGCTTTAAATCCAGAGACCATTCGGGATGTCAATAACATTCCCCGTGGCATGCGAATTCGGGCGGGATCGACCGTTTTAATCCCGAGACCCCCAGGAAAAGACTCGGATATTCCACAGTATCTAGCCGAGCATGGGCAATTAAAGCTTGATAAAGCGGCGCCTCCCAAGCCCAAGACTAGTAAGCCTCCTCAGGCAAGTACTGCAACAAAATCGACCCCCAAAAGCACTGTAAGTTCCCAAACAGGAAGCACTCAGCAAAAATCCCCATCGACAAACTCTGCAAAATCAGCGAAAAATGGAACGAGTTCCGGCTCTGGAGCAAGTGCCAGTGTGAAAGCTGCCCCTTAATTCGAAGCCATTGATTATTTTGTTGTGAAGGGAATGCAGGATGAGTATTGGCTACAAATCATTTCATGAACACTCGATTCGTGATCCAAAATCATTTTGGTCGGAGCAGGCCAAATTGGTCGACTGGCATCAGCCATTTTCACAGGTCCTCGATTACTCGAAGCCGCCTTTTGCCAAGTGGTTTGTTGGCGGGCAAACCAATCTTTGCCATAACGCGGTTGATCGGCACTTAAAGGACCGTGCCAATCAGATCGCATTAGTTGCGGTCTCCACCGAAACCAATCAAGAGCACGCCTATACATTTGCAGAGCTGCATGATGAGGTCAATCGCATGGCTGCGATCTTGCAAGCCAATGGTGTAAAAAAGGGCGATCGTGTTCTGATTTATATGCCGATGATTGCGCAGGCCTGTTTTGCGATGCTTGCGTGTACCCGCATCGGCGCTATTCATTCAGTGGTGTTTGGTGGGTTTGCATCGCACAGTCTCGCTTCACGGATCGATGATGCCAAACCAAAAATGATTATTACTGCTGAAGCCGGAATGCGTGGTGGCAAGGCCGTGCCGTATAAGCCGCTGCTGGACGAGGCAATTACCCTATCAAGCGCTAAACCGGAGAAGGTTTTGATTGTGAACCGCGGCCTCTCTGAATACACCACGGTAGCCAACCGTGATTTGGATTATGCGGCTGAGCGCGAGAAGCATCTCAATGCCAAGGTACCCGTCGAGTGGGTCGATGCAACCCATCCATCCTATATTTTGTATACCTCGGGCACCACTGGCAAACCAAAGGGTGTCCAGCGCGATACCGGCGGTTATGCGGTTGCACTCGCCAGTTCGATGCGTCTCATTTTTGGTGGTAATCCGGGTGAGACCATGTTCACGACTTCAGATATTGGCTGGGTGGTAGGGCATAGCTACATCATTTATGGCCCGTTGATTAATGGCATGGCGACCATCATGTATGAGGGAACGCCGTTGCGACCTGATGCAGGCATCTGGTGGAGCTTGGTTGAGAAGTACAAGGTGTCGGTCATGTTCTCTGCTCCTACTGCAGTGCGAGTGCTCAAGAAACAGGACCCAGCCTTCTTAAGTAAATACAACTTATCAACACTACGGACTTTGTTCTTGGCCGGTGAGCCGCTTGATGAACCAACGGCATCGTGGATTCATGATGCACTGAAGAAGCCAGTGGTGGATAACTACTGGCAGACCGAAACCGGATGGCCAATCTTAGCCATTCAACGCGGCGTAGAAGTGATGCCGCATAAATTTGGCTCACCTGGTGTGCCGGTCTATGGTTACAACATGAAACTCCTCGATGAAGCAACCGGTGCCGAGTTGGGACCCGATCAGAAGGGTGTGGTTGCGATTGAGGGACCATTGCCACCTGGCTGCATGCAAACCGTGTGGGGGGATGATCAGCGCTTTATTAAGACCTATTGGGAGACCGTGCCCGGCAAGATGGTCTACTCCACCTTTGATTGGGCCATCAAAGATAAAGATGGTTACTTCTTTATCTTAGGTCGAACCGATGACGTGATTAACGTCGCCGGACATCGATTAGGTACCCGCGAGATCGAAGAGAGTATTTCAAGTCATGCCAATGTGGCTGAGGTCGCGGTTGTTGGGGTTGAAGATCAACTGAAGGGGCAGGTAGCGATCGGCTTTGTCATTGCAAAAGATCCAAGCAAAACAGCCAATTTGGAAGCCGAGGTGATGAAGACCGTCGATTCGCAATTGGGTGCGGTGGCAAGACCTGCGCGTGTGTATATGGTGAGCGCATTACCTAAGACGCGTTCAGGAAAAATTGTGCGACGCGCATTACAAGCGGTTGCAGAAGGACGCGATCCTGGTGATATCAGCACGATGGAAGACCAATCAGTACTCGCGCAAATCAAACACGTGGTTGGAAAGTAGCCGGACAAAGTAAACCGTTTTGCGTGAAGGCAGGGGTAGGGGCAGAGAACTGGTATCATTACGCTTATCAGTAACTAATAATTTGCCCTAGCGCTTAAAGACACTTACCTCCCCGCAATTTCGCCTCGGGTTTGTCTTTTGGGGCAAAAAGTGTTGGACGGCAACAGGGTATTGGAGATTGTTTGTCGCCCTTGCTTCCTTCCTTTCCCCCCGCTGTTTTAGCACTTGCTGATGGCTCCATTTTTTCTGGTCAAAGTATTGGTGCTCCTGGGCAAACCAGTGGTGAGGTGGTATTTAATACCGCATTAACCGGCTATCAAGAAATCATCACCGATCCCAGTTATGCACGACAGCTCGTCACCTTAACCTATCCGCACATTGGCAACGTTGGTGTCAATGCCCAAGACGCTGAGTCGGCAAAAATCTATGCAGCTGGCCTCATCATTAAAGATTTGTCGACACGCGTTTCGAACTTTCGAGCCGAAGATAGCCTTGATCATTATTTGCGTGCTGCCAAAGTTCCTGGCATTGCTGGTATTGATACCCGTAAGCTAACTCGTCTATTGCGTGATCGAGGCGCACAATCGGGCGCAATCGTAGCTGGCAAAATTGGCGATGATATTGATGCGCTCGCACAGCAAGCATTAACCTTAGCAAAGGCATTCTCAGGAATGGCGGGTCTTGATCTTGCGCAAGTGGTTACCACCCCAAAGCCCTATGAGTGGCAAGAAGGTGAGTGGCAGTTGCATGGTGAGCATGGCAAACCGGCATTCAGAGTCATGAAGAACCCCACTAAGCGGGTCGTAGCCTATGACTTTGGTGTGAAACGCAACATTCTGCGCATGCTCGCTGAGCGGGGTTGTGCGCTTACTGTGGTGCCTGCTAAAACCCCGGTGGCTGAAGTATTGGCTTTGAAGCCCGATGGCGTATTTTTGTCCAATGGCCCGGGCGACCCCGAGCCATGTGATTACGCAATTAGTGCTGCACAAACTATTATCAGTAAAAATATTCCGACCTTTGGTATTTGCTTGGGTCATCAGATTATGGGTTTGGCTGCCGGTGCGAAGACCTTGAAGATGAAGTTTGGGCACCATGGCGCTAATCATCCCGTGAAAGATTTGGATAGCGGTCGGGTAGCCATCACCTCACAGAACCATGGTTTCGCAGTCGACGCCAATACCTTGCCTGCTGATTTGCGGGTCACACACATCTCCTTGTTTGATGGCTCTTTGCAAGGGTTAGCCTGGAAAGATAAACCAGCGTTTTGTTTCCAGGGGCACCCAGAAGCTTCACCAGGCCCACATGACATCGCCTATTTATTTGACCGCTTCATGCATCTCATGAATTCCACCAGTCAAGGAGTGCGTTGATGCCAAAGCGCACTGACATTCAGAGCATTTTGATTATTGGCGCTGGCCCGATTGTGATTGGCCAAGCGTGTGAGTTTGATTACTCGGGTGCACAAGCGTGTAAAGCCCTGCGCGAAGAAGGCTATCGCGTCATTCTGGTAAATAGCAATCCGGCGACCATCATGACCGATCCAGAGATGGCGGATGTTACCTATAGCGAACCGATTACTTGGGAGGTGGTGGAGCGCATTATTGCTACCGAGAAGCCCGATGCGATCTTGCCCACGATGGGTGGCCAGACGGCACTGAACTGCGCCCTTGATTTGCATCGCCATGGGGTTCTTAAAAAATATAACTGTGAACTCATTGGCGCCTCTCCCGAGGCAATTGATAAAGCTGAAGATCGTCAGAAGTTCAAAGATGCAATGACCAAAATTGGCTTGGGATCGGCGAAGTCTGGGATTGCGCATTCGATGGACGAGGCGATCGCTGTTCAGCAACGCATTCAGTTAGAGACCGGCAGCTCAGGATTCCCGGTAGTGATTCGACCCTCGTTCACGATGGGTGGATCTGGTGGTGGTATTGCGTACAACCGTGAAGAGTTTGAGGAGATTTGCAAACGCGGCCTAGATCTATCTCCAACCCGAGAGCTTTTGATTGAAGAGTCGCTCTTAGGCTGGAAAGAGTTTGAGATGGAGGTGGTGCGCGATCGTGCCGATAACTGCATCATCGTCTGTTCGATCGAGAACTTAGATCCCATGGGTGTGCATACGGGGGATTCGATTACAGTTGCGCCCGCACAAACACTCACTGATAAAGAGTATCAAATCATGCGCAATGCCTCGATCGCGGTCTTACGTGAGATCGGGGTGGATACCGGCGGTTCGAATGTGCAGTTCTCAATCAATCCAGTAGATGGTCGCATGATTGTGATTGAGATGAACCCACGGGTCTCACGCTCATCCGCTCTTGCATCAAAAGCGACAGGATTTCCGATTGCCAAGGTTGCTGCCAAATTAGCGGTGGGCTATACCTTAGATGAGTTACAAAACGATATTACGGGCGGTGCCACACCGGCCTCGTTTGAGCCTAGCATTGATTATGTGGTTACCAAGATTCCGCGCTTTGCCTTTGAGAAGTTCCGTGAAGCCGATCCTCGCTTAACCACCCAAATGAAATCCGTGGGCGAGGTGATGGCGATTGGTCGGACTTTTC